>JANNWR010000052.1:0-20520 GCA_031408715.1 bacterium | reverse complement strand
AGCGGTTCGTGGTCTCACGCGCCGCGGAAGCCTCCTTCGCGGTCCGGCCCTCGATCGTGTTGCGCGCCTATTTCTGATCGTGCCCCAGACCGCAACAGAGCGTCACACCAGCTTCACCGCCGTGCCTTGGGCCACGACGTGGGCCATCAACAAACCGCCCGCCGACGCCTCCAGGAGCCCTGACGTGGCACGCCCGCTTGCAATAGCATGATAGCCCGGCTATCATGCTAGCATGATTCGGCGCTTCCGGGACCGTGGCACGGAGGACATCTTCGAAGGCTCCGACACCCGGGCAGCGCGCGCTTGCTGTCCGCGATCCCTCTGGAGGGTCGCGGCCCGAAAGCTCGATCTCCTCGACTCGGCGGTGACCCTCGGGGATCTGCGGATTCCTCCCGGGAACCACCTCGAAGTGTTGTCTGGCAATCGACGAGGCCAGCACAGCATCCGCATCAACGACCAGTACCGGATCTGCTTCCAGTGGACCGTCAAAGGTCCGGACCTGGTCGAGATCGTCGACTACCATTGAGGTCCGACGTGAGGATTCCCGCCCACCGCGAGCCGACCCACCCCGGTGAGATGCTGTTGCGCGAGTTCCTGAAGCCGATGGGGATCTCGCAGCGCGATCTCGCGACTGGAATCGGTGTGCCTTACCAGCGAGTCAACGAACTCATCAATGCCCGCCGTGGGGTCACTCCCGCCACGGCGCTCCGGCTGGCGCGCTTCCTCGGCACCTCACCCGACCTGTGGCTCACACTCCAACTCCGCTGGGAGTTGTTCCACGCCATGAAGTCCGAGGCCGCAGCGCTCGGCCGGATCAAGCGGGCTCGGAAGAGCAGTCGGGCGGCGTAGGCGAACCACTCACACCAGCTTGACCGCCGTGCCATACGCCAGCACCTCGGTCGCACCTTCCGAGAACTCGGTGGCGTCGTAGCGCATGGCGATGATGGCGTCCGCTCCGGATTCGTTGGCGTGCGACACCATGCGGTCGTAGGCGTCCTGCCGGGCGCGTTCGCAGACTTGCGCGAACTCCTCGATATTGCCGCCCACGATCTGCTTCAGCCCGCCCATGAAGCCCTGGCCGATCGACGGCGAGCGCACCACCACGCCGCGGACCACACCCAGATACTGCTTGATCACTCTGCTCTGAACCTCATTGCCCGTCGTGACGATCACAGTGCCCCCGCTTGCATCGGCGCATCCGCGCGCTCTACCAGTCCCAACACCTTGGCGATGCTACGCGCGGCGCGCTTGCCGTCCTGCACCGCGGTCACCACGAGTTCGCCGCCGGTCGCATCGCCACCCACCCACAGCTTGGGATTGCCCGTACGGCCGGTGCCCTCTTCGGCCTGCACGCGGCCCTTGGCGTCGGTCTTCACACCCGCGAACGCCGCAGCCAGCGCGCCCATCGAGCCCTGTCCGATCGCCAGCACGGCCAGGTCGCACGCGAACTCGCGGCCATCGGCCAGCTTCACGGCGCGCAGCTTGCCACCGTCGCGCACGAACGCCTCAGGCACGGCGCGCTCGATCAGGCGCACGCCCTCACTGCGCGCATGCTCCATCTCATGCGCGTAGCCGCTCATGTCGCCGCGCGTGCGACGGTACAGCATCGCCACGTCGGGCACGCCAAGGTTCGCCAGTTCGCGCGCGGCGTCGATGGCGGTGTTGCCGCCGCCGATGACCACCGCGCTCTTCACGCCCTCGAGCTTGAAGCCGGGCTCGAGCTTCATGCGTTCGATCCACGCTACCGCACCCACCACGCCGCCGCCGTGAGAGCCGGGAATGTCGAGCAGGGAGTCCGCTCCCAGACCGCAACCGAGGAACACGGCGTCGTGGTCCTTCGAGAGTTGCTCGGGCGTCATGTCCTTGCCGATCTCGACGCCGGTCTTGATCGTCACACCGAGCGAGCGGATGAACTCGACTTCACGAGCTCCGCCTTCGGCGTGCATCTTGTAGGGCGCGACTCCGGTGACGTTCAGGCCGCCCGCGGTCGCGCGCTTCTCGTAGACGGTCACCGTGCAGCCCTCGAGCGCCAGATAGCCGGCGCACGCGAGCGATGCCGGCCCCGAGCCCACGCACGCGATCTTCTTGCCGTTGGGCGCCGCCTTGGGCAACAGGTTCCCGGCCACGCCCGACGCCATCACCGTTTCGGTGGCATAGCGCTGCAGCCGGCCGATGGCGATGGGCGTGCGCTCCCAGGCGTTGTACACACACGCGCCCGCGCACAGCACTTCGACCGGACAGACACGCGCGCACGAGTAGCCCAGCAGGTTGGCACTCAAGATGGCGCGCGCCGAACCACGCACGTTCTCGGTCGAGATCTTGCGGATGAACGTCGGGATGTCGATACCGGTGGGGCACGCAGTGATGCACGGTGCGTCGTGGCAATACAGGCAGCGGTTCGCCTCCGCGATCGCCTCGGCGTCGCCGTAGAGCGGCTTCAGGTCCGGCAGCGCGGTCTCGAGCCGACCACCGGGGAGCAGCTTGACGTCGGGAGCAGCACTCACGAGCGAACCTCCGGCTTGTGTGCGAAGTGCGTGGGCTTGCGACTGATGAAACGGCCGGCGCCGCGCTCGGCCATGAGCTTGCCGTTGTCGAACGCCACCCGGCCCCCGACGATGGTCTGCTCGATCTTGCCCTTGATGTCGTAGCCCTCGAAGATGCTGCGGTCCGCGCGCGAGTGATGCGACTTTGCAGACCGAACGCCGCTGGCGTTCGGATCGTAGATCACCAGGTCGGCGTCCATGCCCACTGAGACCGCGCCCTTCTTGCTGAGCCCGAAGATGCGCGCCGGATTCGTGGAGTTGAGCTCGACCAGCCGTTCGAGCGAGAAGTGCCCGCCCGCCACACCGTGCGTGTAGAGAATCGCGAGCCGATCCTCGATGCCCGCGGCACCGTTGGGGATCTTGGTGAAGTCCCCCGCGCCCAACTTCTTCTGCTCGTGCGTGAACGGACAGTGGTCGGTGCCGATCGAGTCGAGCATGCCATTCGCGAGCCCCGACCACAGTGCCTGGTGGTGCCCCAGATTCAATGGCCGGATCGGCGGACTCATGACGAAAGTCGAGCCGCCGAAGTCGGGCGCATCGAACACGCGGTCGTCCAGGAGCAAGTACTGCGGGCAGGTTTCGCCGTAGCACTTCTGCCCGGCGAGCTTCGCACGCTCCAGCGCCTGCACGGACTCGCGACAGGTCATGTGCACGATGTACGCCGTGGCGCCATGCAACCGCGCCATGGTCAGCGCGCGCTCGGTGGCCTCGCCCTCGGCCGCACTGGGACGCGACACGGGATGGAACTCGGGACCCGTGAGACCCTTGGCGATGAGTTCTTGTTGAAGATTCCAGACCACGTCACCGTTCTCGGCATGCACCGTGACCACCGCACCGGTCTCGGCCGCCACCTTCATGACCTGATAGAGCGCGTGGTCGTCGACCATGATCGCGCCTTTGTAGGCCATGAACACCTTGAAGCTGCTGATGCCGTGGTCGCGCACCACGGCGCGCATCTCGTTGGCGGTGTGCTCGCCCCAGCTGGTGATCGCCATGTGGAACGAGTAGTCGGCTGTGGCCTTGGCGGCCTTCTGCTTCCATGCCGCGAGCCCGTCGAGCAGCGACGTGCCGGGTGCGGGGATGCAGAAGTCGATGATGCTGGTGGTGCCGCCGGCGATGCCGCTGGCGGTGCCGGTCTCGAAGTCATCGGCGCTCACCGTGCCCATGAAGCCCAGCTCCATGTGCACATGCGGGTCGATGAACCCGGGCAGCACGTAGCGCCCGGCGGCATCGATCTCGGTGTCGCCACTGGCCTTCATGATGTCGGCACCGATCGCGGTGATGGTGCGCCCTTCGACCTTGACGTCGGCGGTGAAGCGCTCGCCGGCGTTGACCACCGTACCCCTGCGGATCACGAGACCCATGGACTTCCCCCTGTTGCGAACGCAGCTGTGGGGCAGCCGCGAGAGATCAACCTCTGGAATACTCCACCAGCCGCATCCACGGCTCGCGGGAGTGCGTGTCTTCGTAGGATTCGAGTATCACATCGTGTTCATCGAGCCAGGCCGCGAACGGTACGACCGCGCCGGTGGGATCACTGAGTTCGATCCGCCGCGCCGCGAAGCTGCCGGCCGGCGTCTGCCGCGTCTCGCGCGCCGTGCACACCAGACGCTGCCGCGACGGTTCAACTCCAAAAAACGGCGGGCCGATGACAAGGGCCGGGAACTCGTGCTCGGCACCGGGCTCGAGCACGTAGCGTCGCAACAGCACGGTGTGCAGCACATGCGAGCCGAACACGACTTCGGCGTAGGGCGGGAAGTCGCCTTCCTGCTCGCGCGTGTGCCCGCCGGACTGGAAGCGCGCGTGCCAGCGCTCGGCGCTGGCGCGGTGCTCGGCGCGAACGCTGCGCGTGCCGACGCGCCAGTCTGCTTCGAGCTCGATCAGCCGCCCCTCGGCGGACAGCCGTGCGCGCCAGGCCAGCTCGCTCGGCAGCGGGTGCGGTGCCGAGAGCAACTGGTCCCCGCGCGCAATGACTCCCCCATCCGCCGCAGCCTCGACCGACCAGCGCTCCTCGCCCGCCTCGACTCCGGCGTGGAAGATGGCATAGCGGCCCGTGGCAACGAGCGCTGACGCACCTGTCGGAGCGCTCATCCTTTCACCAGGCGGTTCGGAGCAGCAGGCAGCCGGTCGAGCACGCACACTTCGTCGATCGACTCACGCACACGAACGAGACCGCCGACCAGCTTGCGGGACATCAGGATCGCTCCTCGGAGGCTGCGCGTGCGCAGCCCTCGTCAAGCTCGGCCTAGGTGCTGCGGACGGCCGCACGATGGGGCGTGTCGTCTCACGGGACGGCGCCAGACGGATGACAGGTCCCCGCAGCATACACCCGCGGCCGCATCGCGCCAGCGCGCAAGATGCTCGCCGCTACGGTTCTCGACAGGCGGACAACCGCAGCTGCCGCGTGCCCGTTCAGCGATATCCAAAGACGGCGGCGTACAGGATCAGCAGGACCATGCCGATGCCGAGCGACAGTGCGATCCAGCCGAGGATCCGCCAGCGCTTCACGTCACGAGGGTCCGGCGCCGGTTCGAGCCTTGCTTCGAGCTCACCGCTGGCCACCAGCGCCTCGTACTCGCGGGGCCGGTCCTGCTTGAACTCGTCGAGCGGGATGCCGCCCGTGAAGATGACGGTGTCCATGGGGAACTTCTCGGGGCGGAAGTGCGTGTTGAAGAAGTGCACCGTGAAGATGAATCCCACGGCCAGCAGCGCTTCGTCACTGTGGATGATCGTCGCGACATTTAAGAACCAGCCCGGCAGCAACCGGGTGAAGAACGTCGGGAACCACAGCAGGAGGCCGGACAGGCCGATGACCGCGACACCCCAGAATACCGCGAAGTAGTCGAACTTCTCCCAGTACGTCCAGCGCCCGTACGTCGGCCGCGGGCCACGCCCCAGGAACCACTTGATCGAGCCGGTGAGCTCACGAAGATCGGTGAGGCTGAACATCATACCGTCGGGACCGGTGATGAACTCGACCCACGACTTCTTGCTCGCCTTCTTGCGGCGCAGCATGTCGGCGATGTGAATGGCGAAGTACGCGAACGTCACGATGGCGCCGATGCGGTGGATCACGCCAGCGGCTTCGAACCCGCCCAGCAGGCGCGACAACCAGTACGCCCAGTGCGTGTACGAGAACTTGAGCGTCATGCCCGTGAGCGCCAGCGCCAGGAAGCTCGTGATCACCATGAGGTGCAGGTTGCGGTAGAGCTTGGGGAATCGCCGCACGTGCTGCTTGGACTCGAGCGCGTGCGAGGCTTGGAGCTGCTTGCGGTATTGCAGTGACCGCGGCAGCCACGCCAGCGTGTGCACTCCGGCCATGAAGAACGTCATCACCAGCAGGCCCGTCATGCCCCAGAACGCGAAGAACAGCATGGGGTACTTCTTCGGCTCATGGTGCGTGGCGTGCGTCAGGTAGCCCGCGAAGCGGCGGTTGGAGCCGGGGTGGCACTTGCGGCACGTGGCCACGATGTTGGCGCGCGACAGGTGCGAGGCGGGATCGTGCGCCGGCAGGATCTCGTGCGCGCCGTGGCAGTCGTAGCACTTGGCGGTCTTCTGGAATCCGAGCTTGGAGACCTTGCCGTGGTAGGTCTCGAAGTAGCTCTCCGAGAGTTCCTTGTGGCACTTGCCGCACTGACCCATGATCGCGAGCCGGAAGTCCTCGCGGTCGGTGCGCCCGATGGTGTGGGCGCTGTGACAGTCCGAGCACACCGGCAGCGGGTTCTTGTTGTGCTTGTTGTATCCGGGGGCGTGCACGCTCGTCGCGAACGCCTCGTACACGCCGCGATGGCACTTGGCACAGGTCTCGGCCACATGCTTGGGATTCACGGTCGAGGAAGTGTCGGCCGCCGGCTGCTCGCCGTGCGGCGTGTGACAGTCCGCGCACGTGGCGGTCACCACGAGGCCGCTCTTCATGAGCCCCTTGCCGTGGATGCTCTCCTGATAGTGCTCGAGGATCTCGGTCTGGTCGCCCTGGTAGCGCAGTGCCGCTTTGTTGCCCGTGCGGTGGCAGCCACCGCACAGTGCAGGGATGTTGCGCGGATAGGTGCGCGATTCGGTTTCGGCTTTGCCCTTCACGCCGTGGCTGCCGTGGCAGTCCGTGCATTCCGGCGCGTCCGGGCTGCCCTTGGCCGCGAGCTTGCCGTGCACGCTGCTCTGGTAGATGGCCGCCACTTCCGCGTGACAGGTGGAGCAGTCCACTTTGGGTCGCACGGTCGCACAAGGCCGCATGAGCGACGGATTGGCGCCGGTATGGCACTGCGCGCACGCCACCTTCTGGTGGCGTGAGTGCTCGAGGTCGTTGGCGTCGACGAACAATGAACGCGGCTTCGGGCCCGAAGCGCGCAGGTCCTTCTTGGCATGGCACATCATGCAGTTCTGGTCGGCCATGCCTTGCGCGTAGTACACGCGGCGCGCCTTGTGGGGCTCGTGGCAGTCGACACACGCCGGCACTTGGTTCGGCGCCTTCTCCCACAACTCGCCGCGCACGACCTTGGCATGCACAGCCTCGATGCGGACGTGGCACTGCTCACACGTCTTCGCCACGTTCTGCCGGGCGATGCTCGAGCGCGGGTCGGTGTGGGGCAGTTGGTGATGCGCGGTATGGCAGCTGGTGCACACGGCCGTGGTGAGCAGGCCTTTCTTGTACAGGCCCTCACCATGAATCGACTCGCGGTAGTTGGTGAGGATGGAGTCCTGCGGGACATGGAAGTACTCCTGCACCGGCGAGCCTTCGCGGTGACAGCGATTGCACAGAAGCGGGATGTTGACCGTGTTGATCGGCGACGAGGGATCGCTCCGGCGCAGCACCCCGTGCGTGCCATGGCAGCTCTTGCACGTGGGCGCCAGCTTCTCGCCGCGCGCGGCGGCCTGACCATGCAGGCTCTCGTCCGCCTGGCGCTTCTCGGCTTCGTGGCAAGAGCCGCAGCTCACCGCGGCCAGTTTCTCGGCGTGCGGGTATTCGCCGCCCTTGAGCTCCGCGTGGCAACTCGCGCACGCGACCGCGGCGTGGGCCGAGGCCCGGAGCCCTGCGGCATCAAAGCGCGGCGCCTCTCCGGCCACGCGCTTCACCGCCGCGCCAGCCTCGTGGCACATGGTGCAATCGTCCGAACCCGGCAGCGCCGGCGCGGCGGGTGCCGCGAGCACGGGCGCGAACAACGCGGTGAGCAACAGGCTGGCGGCTCCGAAGGTGCGCGCCACGAACGCTGCACCAGGCCGCGCGGGCACGATCGACCCTATCCGGCCCCATCGCCCCGGCACCCTTGGCCACCCCACCACCCTGGACAGGTCGCGCATGAGTGCATACCGATGCAAGGGACAGGCCCGGCCGGTGTAAGACCTCCGCATCCCTGGAACGCGCTTGCGCCGGTGTTTTCACGCATGTTCGCGACGATGCGACACGGGCGGTTGGCCTGCGGCTGCCAGATGGGCGAAGTCATGTGACAGGCTGACTCCGACTTTGGTGCAGGGCTGCCCCTTTTGGCCGGTACACCACGGTCGAGCCTTGTGGCCGTGCAGGCAGGTTTCGCGCTCGTTCGGGCGGTGGCGCGCGTTATGCGTGTTCTCGCGCGCGGTACATGGGCGCATCCCGTGGCGCATCGCGTGCGGCAGCGCGTAGCGCGCCTTGAAGCGCGCACATGGCCGACGCGGGCGAGCCGCCCGGAGGTCGCGATGCCCCGCCGTAGCCAGAACATCCCACTGACCGCCGTCACTCACACTCGGACGCGTGTCACACGCCGGTTGTCGGCTCTGGGGGTGGCCGCTGCGGCAGCGCTGCTGATGTTCGCATCACCCGCCCAGACCGCGCCGAGCGGCAACGACGACTGCCTGATGTGCCATCGCGACCCGTCCCTTGCCAAGGACGCGGGGCGAACCGGTTCGCTCACGGTGGACGGCCACACGCTCGGAAGCTCGGCGCACGCCGACCTGGCGTGCATCGACTGCCACCGCGACGCGCGTGGATCGCAGCACGCGTCGCACCTGGCACCCGTGCGCTGCGCATCGTGTCATGCCGCGCAGGGCGACTCGCTGCGAGTGGGCGTGCACGTGGCGGCGGGTGGCTCCAAGCCCGCAGGAGCCGACGCCGCGTGCAAGGCCTGCCACGGCACGCACGCCGTGAAACCCGCGAAGCAGATGGGCCGCGCCACCTGCGCCAGCTGCCATGCCACCGAGACCGAGGAGTACAAGAGCAGCGTGCACGGCATCGCACTCGTCAACGGCGACCCCGAGGCGTCCACGTGCCACGACTGCCACGGCTCCACACACAGCGTACGCCGACACACCGACCCGCTCTCCACCGTGAGCCGCGAACGTCTGGACGAGACCTGCGCGCGCTGTCACGCCGACCGCGCGCTCATGACGCGGCGCAAGATCACCATCCCGCAGGCCGTGCAGTTGTTCCGCAACAGCGTGCACGGCCGCTCCGACAATGCTCGCGCCGCCACGTGCAGCGACTGTCACGAGAGCCACCGCCTGCGCCGCGCCACCGAGCAGACTTCATCGATCTATCGCACGAACATCCCAGCCACGTGCGGCCGCTGCCATATCAAGGAAGCTGCCGCCTACCGCACGGGCATCCATGGCACCGCACTCGCGCGCGGCGTGACCGCATCGCCCGTGTGCACCGATTGCCACGGCGAGCACATGATCCGCGGGCCGCACGAGATCGACTCGCCCGTCGGCTCCGGCCACGTCACCGAGACGTGCGCGCGTTGTCACGAGGCCACTGGTATCCGCGAGACGTTCGGGTTGCCCGCGGGCCGGCTCTCGAGCTATCGCGACAGCTTCCATGGCCTGGCCGCACGCGGGGGTTCGCCCGCCGTGGCGAACTGCGCGAGCTGCCACGGCTTCCACGACATCCTGCCGAGCACCGACCCGCGTTCGAGCGTGTCGCAGGCGCGCTTGGGCGAGACCTGCGGACGCTGCCACCCCGGTGCCGGCACCAAGTTCCAGATGGGCGCGGTGCACGTCACCATGGCGACCAAGTCGCAGCCGGCACCCTACTGGGCGGGACGCATCTACCTGCTGCTCATCCTGCTCACGATCGGGTTCATGGCCGCGCACAACGGCGCTGACTTCGTGCGCAAGATCGCCGCCAGCCTGGCCGAGCACGCCGGCCGGATCGCACCGCATGCCCGGCACGCCCGGCGCTGGTTCGAGCGCATGACCGTGCATGAGCGGCTGCAGCACTTCGCGCTCGCCGTGAGCTTCTTCACGCTCGTGTATACCGGCTTCGCACTCAAGTTCCCGGAGGCGTGGCCGTTCGCGTGGATGGCGCGGCTCGAGAGCGGCTATTCGTGGCGCAGTGTGATCCACCGCGTCGCTGCGGTGATCATGACCATCGTGTCGCTGCTGCACGTCGCCTACTTGTTCACGAAACGCGGCCGGCAACTGGTGCGCGACCTGTTCCCGGTGCCGTCCGATGCCACCGAGATGTTGTTCAACACGCTGCACCTGTTCGGGCTGCGTCGCGATGCACCAAGGTTCGCGCGCTTCGGCTACATCGAGAAGGCCGAGTACTGGGCACTCATCTGGGGCACCGTGGTGATGACCGTGACCGGAGTGCTGTTGTGGTTCGAGAACCAGGCCATGCAAGTGTTGCCCAAATGGTCGCTCGACCTGGCCACGGTGGTGCACTACTACGAGGCATGGCTGGCGTTCCTGGCCATCGTGGTGTGGCACTTGTACCAGAACATCGTGAACCCGGATGTCTATCCGATGAACTGGACATGGCTCACCGGGAAGATGCCCGACTGGCAGATGAAGCACGAGCACGCGCGCGAGTACGACCGGCTGATGGCCGAGGAGACTGCGGTGGCGGCGAGCAGCGAGGACGCTGCACCCGGCACCGAGGCGCCGCCGACGGCCGAAGGGCTGGACCTCGGGTGCTGAAGATCGCTGGCGATGCCACCCCCGCGGATCGGCCGAGTGACCTGCCCCACGTGAGGTCGGGTCCCATCTGATGTCGTGAGCTGAGCCGGAGCCGGGCAAGCGAAGGCCAGCGCCTCGCGTCGCCGGGCCCGGAACAGCGCCGACTGCCCGGGGCCGCGCGCGATGACCCACGAGAGTCACCTCTCAATGACGAGCCGGCCGCCTCTCAGATTGAAGATTGCCACAAAATCCCCTTGCAACCGGGTTTTTGTTAGGTAATCGTCACGCCATCTGCTCGGCTGCCGCTGGGTCAAGCGGTGGTCCTCGCGAGCAGGGTCATGGTCCTCTGGGAGGGGCATGGGTCCGTTACTCATGGACATGAGGATGGGCCGTCGGGTTGCTGCTGTTGCACAGATTCGAGAGTACGTCTCGTCCGTCACTTGGAAAGCGGCCGGTTTGCACCGGCCGACACGACACGGAGGATTCCCCCCATGAAGCAGATTGTTCGGGTAGCCGCAGTTGCAGTCCTGCTCGCTGCATTCAGCGCCGGTACCGCACTCGCCAACCACGCATGGGCCACGTACCACTGGGCGCGCACCGCGAATCCGTTCACGCTCAAGATCGGCGACAATGTCTCCGCCGCCTGGGATGCCTACCTCGGCAATGCCGCGACCGACTGGCAGGTCACCTCGGGCGCCTGCAACAACGCCTCGAACCCGGTGCGCTGCAACATCGTTCCGGGTGGCACCAGCGTCAGGCGCTGCAACTCGGTGTCCGGCACGATCCAGGCCTGCAACACGACCTACGGCAACAACGGCTGGCTCGGACTCGCTTCGATCTCGGTCAACGGCGACCACATCACGGCGGGCACGGTCAAACTGAACGACACCTACTACAACACCGCGACGTACAACACGCCGGCGTGGCGCCGGCTGGTGATGGAGCAGGAAGTCGGCCACTGCTTCGGTCTTGCGCACCAGGACGAGAACCAGACCAACGCGGACCTGCTCGACGCCTGCGGTCGCGGCAGCTGCATGGACTACTCGAACAACCCGGCGAACCAGGGCACGCCGAACCAGCACGACTATGACCAGTTGGTCACGATCTACGGCCATCTCGATGCCACGACGACGATCGCAGCGAACCTGCCTGCGGGTCAGGCGTTCGCGGTCGGCCGCCCCGACTTCGATCTCGACATGGTCGATCCTGACAATCAGGCGACCTGGGGCATGCCGGTCCATTTCCGGAACGGCCGCGCCGACGTCTTCGAGCGCGTGATGGGCAACGGCAAGTCGGTGCTCACGCACGTCTTTTGGGTCGAGTAACGCCGGTTCCAACGTCTGTGTCCTCGTAGCGCATGCGGGCCCCGGTCCATCTGGACCGGGGCCCTCTGCATGTCGCGAGCGGCAGCCGCCCGGACGGCACGTCGACTGGTCCAGGCGCGGAAGGTCGCAGCTCGGGGGGGCTTCTTGAGCGAGGCAACCTGTCCGCGAGCGGGAACGTAAGGGAACTGTCAGCCGCACCCACCCTTGTCCCGAATCGCCGGAGGTTCTCTTGCGCCGCATCCTCTTCGCCCTGTTCGCCGCCTCGCTGCTGATTGTGTCCTCTGCCCACGCGCGTGAGCGCACTCGGATGAGCTTTCGCGAGACCACGTCGTCCGAGCGCTCACATGAGCGTGCGATCGACAAGGACTGCGATCACGACTTCTCGCTCGGCAATGCCTCGGTCGAGCCTCCGGCGCGCTGGGCGCCGCGCCGCGAATCGCGCTTGGCACGCTTCACCATCCTGTCGCGCGACGGCAAGGTGGCGCTGCTGCTCATGCCCACGTCCGTGGCGTTCCAGCTTTCGGACGGCACGATGCGCAAGATCGAACACGAGCTGCGGGCCGAAGCGGACGACACCGAGGACAATCCGCTTGGCGATGCGATCAAGACCGCCGTGCTCGCCGGCGTGCGCGTCCTGCTCAAGCACAGTGCCGAGTGCTCGCTGCGCGACCTGCGTGACGTCGACTACCGCGACGGCGAACTCGTGTTCATCAGCACCGACGGCGAGCGCGTATTCCGCGGCCTCGACATGGACGACGACGACCTGACGCGCGCATTCAGCGAACGCGAAGCCCGCGCGTTCGTGCACGAGTTCCGCCGGCTGCGGGCGGTGTCGGTGCGGTGAGGTCTTCGGGCATACGCTAGCGCATGGCCTCTGCTCACCGCGAAGACCCGCAGTGAGCAGAGGTTTTCGAGACCGCCCGATTCGGGCGCTCTCTCGGCTCGGCTCCGGAGCTCATTCACGACGCTCGGGGCCGAGTAGGGCCAGGCGGGGTGGCAAATGCGGCAAACGCGACTCGAGGACGGCGCCTCGATGGAGACTGGGCTGCGATCGTTTCGTTGGAAAGGCGACCCCGCCGACCGTCTCGGGCAGCTTCCGCCCATGCGTCACTTCACGGTCGGACCTCTGGCGGAAGCCTCCGCGCGATCGCCTCGTATGTCTCGCGAGCAATCATCAGGGCGGCCTGTGCCTCCTCGCGAGGTGGCGGATCGTATTCGCCCGGATAGCGATATTTCCACGCATATTCGGTCAACGGGACAGCGCGATCAACGAGCGGCCGCAGTTCCGGCTCGATTCGGAGGCTCTGCTCGCCCAGCTCCTCGAGGTTGTGCGTTTTCCGAAACGGGCTGCCGTGCCAAGTCAGTAGTGCCTTGAGCGCCTTCTCGACGGCCTGCTGCGCGTGGAAGACGATGTCCTCAACGAATGGCGGCTCCGCGGTGAGATCGTGTTGGGCGGCGGCCAGATCGAGCCACGCCTTCGCGAGCCAAGCACGCGTCTCGGCAATCAGCTCGGGGTCATGCGGCATGGAGCAGCTTGCCCTCGCGCAGAACCGTGGCCGGAAGCGACGCAACGACGCGGGCCCGTCGCTCGAAACCCCCACTCGTCCACACCAGGACGTCGACGGCGATGCCCGTGCCCCGCAAGGCCTGATAAGCCAAGCGACTGCTTCGGCGCACTGGAACTGCGTCGTCCGGCACGAGCACCATGAGATCGTAGTCGCTGTCCGCGTCTGCATCGCCACGCGCGATGGAGCCGAACAGGTAGATGCGATCTGGACAGTAAGCACTGACCAAGCGCTCGACCACCAGCCGAAGTTTGGGGTCGTTCTTAAGGATCAAGTCAGTCATTCGACGCACTCCCTGCTACACAACCGCCGCAACAACTCGGGGCCGCGGCTGAAATTTCTAGTGGGAGTTGTGCGCCAGCGGCTTGGAGCCCACTTGGTGACCATGACACCGTCCCTTCCCGGTGGTCGGATGATACCGTTCGACCCGATCGCCCTCGCGTCACGGTGCCGCAAGTTCAGCTACTGCGCAACCCGCTCGATCGCGCTCGAGGCGGCCGCTACTTCCTGCTGGAACGCGTGGAAACGCAGGTACTACGGGCATGCCTGTAGACAGCCACCGATGTCCGCGTGTTTCTGATGCTGCGAGGGTCGGCTCACCTGGGCGGCCCTTCGACCGCACCTCGAGCGCTGGCGACCGGCCTGCGCTCGCCAGTTCCCAGCTACTCCGCGGACACGGGCGCGCGCGCTCTGGCGACCGGGGTGCAGCGGGCGAGGATCCGCTTCCAGCCGTTCCGGGCGGTGGCGGCTTCGCTCAGGATATCGACACACTCGGCGGAATCGATGCTGCCGTCGTCCGGCAGCCCGCCTCCGGCAAGCTCATCAGCCAGTCTGCTGCGATCCTGGAAACTCGATGCCAGTTCGAGGATTCGACTGTACGCCTCGCAGCAACATGCAAAAGTCTCGCGCTTCCGGAACTCGAGTTCGAGGAGCCATTGCCGTCGCCGCGTCTCCCGGAGACCTGCCGTCCGCCGCCTGCAGTTGTGGAAGACATGCGCCGCCTCGTGGACGATGTAGTCCGAAAAGCGGGGCGTCTGGCCGAAGTACTCCATCGACACGAAGCACGTCGTTTCGATGCTCATGCCCACGATCTGCGGTGCTTCGCCCGAGAGCAGTTCGGCCCCGATGCTGCCTAGATAGAGGTTCGCCAGGGCCCAGGCGCTGTGCAGCCAAGGCATTTCCTCGAGCGCCGGACGGATGGTCTCGGGCGTCAGGAACACGACCGCGCGTTCCAGAACCGCGAGCACCTGCTCCTGTTCGACAGCGGGGAACAGGCCGCGGACCATCGGTTCGATCTTGCCGCGTGTGAATGCGACAGGGTCCCGATGCAGCACCGGCATCGGAATCATGAGGCCCCGGGTGCGTTCCTCGAGGGCGTCGATCAGCGCCCGCTTCAGGGCATCGCTTCCGGCCTGCTGCTGCGCGACGAAGGTACCGCCAGACCAGTTCGAAAACCGAGCATCGTAGTCTCCGAGCCGCAAGTAGCGCTCGATCTCCGCCTGCTGCTCGATCGTCGTGTCGTTCATGGACCGACCTCACGGTTGATCATGGTGCCCTCTACGAGGTGTTTGAGTGGCTGAGGGTGAGGTAAGCTTCTGGTTCGCCAGAGCAACGGGCCGTGTGCTCGTGACGGAGGAAATCGTCACCGTGAATCAGGAAACACCCGCCTTGCCAGCGTCGTCAACGCGAACCCTGACTTTCGAGGTCGTCCCGTGGAGTGATCGCCGAGTGTCTCGGATCCTCGAGCTGCGCGCGGATCAGACGCTGCACGACCTGCACCTCGCGATCCAATCTGTCTTCGAGCTCGACGACGACCACGCGTATGCGTTCTACCTGAACAATCGCGCTTGGGACCCGACGTTCGAGTACGGCAACTCGGAGCGTCCAAGTACGCGGCACGCCAACGCAGCACGCTTGGACTCGCTCCCTCTCCGCGTGAACAAACGCATCCTCTACGTGTTCGACCTGGGCGACGACCTGCGCCATGAGGTCCGGTTCGTCGCGGAGGGAGTCGCCGATGCGCGCATTTCCTGTCCGCGGCTCGTCTCATCGGTGGGCGAGGCGCCGGCCCAGTACCCCGACCTCGCCGAGGACTTGGGCGAGCAGCCCGCGCCACCGGAGGCGCGCCCACTCGCCCCATCGCTGACCGAGCTGGTGACGGCGGTGACGGCGGCGCTCAATCGCTATGACGATCGGCGTTACGCGCGTCGAGGCGCGGCCCCGGTCACCCAAGCGGAGCTCCTCGCCGAAGCGGAGCTCGCCAGCGCATTGCTCGACCACAGCGCTGGGGACCTGCGCACGATCGTCGACTTGGAGCACGCGGTCCAGGCGTCCGTGTGGCGCTGGCTGTGCGAACTCCCGCTCGAGCTGGCGCGTGCGGGCTCCACCGAGGCCGGGCTGCGCCTCGGTGAACATGTGCACGCAATCGTCCCCCATTCTCCGGTTCGCCACACCCTCCCGCTGCTGTTCGCGCTCGCCCTCCGTGAGCCCGAGGCTCGCGAGCATGTCGAACGCAATCTGGCCGAGTACCCGGACGATTCCCGCATGCTGCTGCGCGCGGGGCAGGCTTTCGAGGTGCTGGGCGAGCTGGGCCGCGCGGAAGAAGCGCTTCGGGAGTCGATCCACTGGGCGGGCAACGAGCTGCACGGCCGGCAGGAGGCTGTGAGCAGTCTGGTGAGGTTGTTGCGCGACCTGGGCCGCGCGGAGGACGCCGCCGAGCTGCTCCGCGCGGAAGAGACCGAAGCGTTCGAACGCCGCCTGCACGAGCGGTCCTGGCGCTCGCAAGCGCCCATCCGCCGCGCGAGCGCCAAGGTGGGCCGCAATGACCTCTGCTCATGTGGCAGCAAGAAGAAGTTCAAGCGATGCTGCGGCACGCAGCGCCACGCCTGATGCGCGCACGCAGAGCGAGGGCGGCGGGTCATACGCAGCCACGACGTCGCGCCGCGACTCGGGGCGACGAGCCGCGCCTCGAGTGTGACGGCTGGCAGGAGTACGGAAGCGAGCTCATGTGGGTCGTGGGGTTCACCGAGGGCGGGGCGCCGTACGGCCTCACGGAGGATGAGTTCCGCGCGGTCAACGAAAGCCACGATGGCGACCCCGGGTGGGCGCGTGCACGGTTCGTGCTGCGCGAACTCCTCGAGCGCTCCTCCGGCGAGCCGGGCGCTCATGCCGAGGGCGTGCATCCACCGTCTCGAAGGCGCTCGCAGCACTGCGCGTTTTCGACGGACTGGACGGCCCCGAGATCGGCGGCGCCCCCGCCTGGGCCGAGGCGCACCTGCCGCCCACCGGGCCCAGCGTGCTTCTGCACGGCGACCTGCTCGGCCAGAACATCCTGCTCGCTCCCGACGCGCCGCCGACCGTGATCGACTGGGAGCACGCGCGACGCGGCGACCCCGCGTACGACATCGCGATCGTGACGCGCGGCGTCAAGCACCCGTTCCAAGTGCAGCACGGCCGTGAGCGGCTGCTCGAGGAATATCACGGCAACGGGGGCGCCCCGGTCACACTCGGTCAGGTTGCACTTCATGAACTGTGCCTCGTGGCAGGCTGGTACCGCGATTCACTCGCAGGTGTGGGCCCTCAGCCGCCGCACGAGGAACTGGCCCGCATGATGAGCATCCTCCGCCGCGCCCAACGCTACGCTGACTGAGGAGCCATGAGCAGGTCGCACTCGCTGCTCGCCTCAGAGATGTCCCGACGCCTCGAACCGAGCAGGTAGATCCTTGCAGGATGGTGAGCCGCCACCAACCGCCGGACCAGTTCAGCCAGCTTCGGATCGCGTCCAAGGGGATCTTGGCTGGCCATGCTCTTCCAATGTGCCGGGAGTCGGCGCGTCATGACTGCCCGCCGACCGTTAGAAGGGTAGACGAGCCACCTGCCATCGTCGGACGCGCAGAGCCGAACGACTCCCGCACCCGCCGTGCTATCCTGACTGCAGGCGCCTTCCGGGACTCCGGCTTGAGCGCCGAGCACACGTAGACCTGAGCGACCGGATCAGACATTCGCCGCGCGATCATTCGCTGCGGCACTCCCGGAGGTTGGAATGCGAATACTTCTGATGATCTGCGTTGCGCTCTTCGGGACGGTCTTGGGCACGACACAACCATTCGCCAGAAGCACGAGCATCCCGCCCGCGAACCAGCCGCTCGTGGGTCCTGCTCGCGCGCTCGAGGAGCTGGCGCAGGGCTACCGCGACCGATCCCCGGATGCGATCGGGATGATCCTGACCGCCGACTACAAGTTCCATGGCATGACGATGGACGGGACGCCACTGGACGTGTCACGGTTCACCACGGGCAGCGCACGAGAGGCCGAGATGGGCGCGGTGCGTGGGATGTTGCTCGGGGTCAATCGCGCAGGCCGGAGTTCTATGCCGCCAGCCACCCGCGTCGAACTTGTGGTCGATGGCGTGAGCGAGCAGGTCGATCCCGAACACGCAGATTCGACCCAGCACTATCGTGTGCTCACGGTGCGCCGGTTCGAGATGGTCGTCTACCTTCCGGACAGCCTGAAGATGGAGGCGAACCTGCCGGGAGAGGTCCATGTGTTCCAGGTCGTGCGCGGTGACGCCGCTGTGCGCGTCGACCATCAGCCGGCCGACCCGGAGCGCTGGTACATCCGCCGTTGGATCGAGAACATCTCCGGCGTGCGCGCGGCACTTGCCGAACGCAAGGGCGAGTGCGGCGACGAACCGGGATCGGCCACCTCGGAGCACGGGTCGGCTGGAGAATCGCCGTCGCTGTCCGGTGCGCTCGCCATCCACGCGCTCACGAATCCCGCCTGCAGCACACTAAGGGTGTCGTGCGATCTGCCGGGCAGCGAACGCGCCAAGGTGCAGGTCTTCGACGTCTCGGGCCGGCTCATGAACGAACGCAACATCGAGGTGAACCGGCCGGGAACCATCATGGTCGACGCCGGCGCCGGCGCCCAGCTGATTCCAGGCGTCTATTGGGTGCGCCTGGCGCAAGCCAAACGCGCGCCACAGGCGCGCATGGTCGTGGTGGCGAGGTAACGGATCGATCAGCGTGACCTCCCGCGCGCTGCGCAGTCACACATTGCCAGCTACGGCGACGTTCGGTCAGGATAGCGTCCCCCGAACCATTGCCCGCTCAGCCCGTCTTCCCGAGGAGGATGTCATGGACAAGAAGCACCCGAAGCACACCACGGTCCGCGTCGGCGAGAACTTCGCCGTTGTCCGCCCCGACCGACCGCTGCTGGGCGACACCGAGACCGACGAGTTCTCGGAGATCGTGAAGCAGCTGAATAGCGAGGGCCTCTCGCACCTGATCGTCGACCTCGGCGCGATCGACTACATGAGCTCACCGGGCCTTGGCGCCATGGTCGATGCCCACCAGCGCTTCTCAAAGCGTGGCGCACATGTTCTGCTCGCGCGCGTGGACAAGCGCATCAACAACCTGCTCATCATCACCAAGCTCGCGATGGTGTTCGACATCTATCCGTCGGTGGACGCGGCCCTTGCGGCGCGCGAGAAGTTGCCGGTCATCGTCCCGCCCGGCGCAGAGGCCTGACACACACATCACCCATGTCATCGGCGGCAGGGCTCCGCTCGCGCGCTTCCGCGCGTGCGGAGCTTCCTCCGTGCTCATGGAGATCTTCGCAGCGACAGCTCTCTTCCCCGCCACACGCGCCGATCCATTGAGCCATCACTTGACGCTTCCCGACCAGCCTCGGCGCTGCGGGCGCGCGCCCCGTGACGTGTCACGCGTGGTGGTGACGAGGTAGCCACTCGGCCGATCAGCGTCGCGGTGTGCCGGCCTGCAACCGCGGCCGCAACCACGTCACGATGTCCCGCCACACGGCGTCGTCCAGTTCGAGACCGTTCGCCAACATGTCGCCGTGGTGCGGGCAGTTCGGGCACTCCGGGGCGTCGATCGTGGATTGCAGGCCGTGCCCGCGGTCGTCATACATGCGGAACGTCGTGTCGCGTGCGCTGCCGCGATACACCTCGCGCGCCGCAGCCAGACTCACGTCGGACCGGATGTGGCGGTCCTCGCGGCCGTACAGCCGCAGCACCGGCGCGCTCGCGCGGCGCATGTCGTCCGCGGGGTCATAGAACCGACGGAAGTCCGCCAACCGCTCGGCCGACATCGAGTCCGGTGTCGGCTCGAACTGATGCCACTTCATGCGCTCGAACCACGGCTTGCCCTGTGTCTCGATCCACAGGGCCGAGAAGCCGTCAGGCTTGACCCCCGTGCGGTAGTAGCGCCAGAGTTCATGGCGCACCGCGGTGATCTCGTCCGCCTCCTGGCGCGAGAAACCCTGATCCTGCTGCAGCTGCCACCAGCGCTCGTTGAGGTTCTCCTCATACGTGGGCAGGGCGGGATCGGACAACAGCACAGCGGCATGCACGTTGGGCGCGATGGCCGCCAGTCGTGTGCCGCTCCAGCCGCCCTGGCTCAGGCCCCATACCACCACGACCGCACTGTCGATGCCGGACTCGCGCTTGGCGGCCTGCAACACGAGCAGCGCATCATCGGCGATCCGCGTGATCGACTGCGTGCTGTCCCACGCGCCACCGGAGTCCCCTTCGCCACGGCGGTCCCATACCACGGCCGCCAGTCCCTCCGTCACGAAGCGCGCCGCGACCTTGGCATACAACGCGCGCGACATGCGCTCCGAGCCAGGCATCAAGATGACCAACGGTGTTTGAGTTTGGGTACCGGGGCGCATGAGCGTGGCGCTCAGCGCGACATCACCGGCAGGCACACGCAGTGTCGTCTCGCGGTTCGCGGCCACGCTTGCACAGGGAGCAGACAGGATCGCGGCCGCGAGCATCGCGGCCAGTACAGGGACAGCACGTCCTACTGAAACACTCATGGGACTCGGCCTCGCGGATGGAACGCCAGAGACCGCAGTCGATCCCCGGACACATTGCCCGGAGTCGTTGGGGGATGACAACGCCTGCGGCATGCGGGATGGACGAACGACGGGCGGTCAGGGTTCCATGCCGCGACGACGGTTCGTCACGGATTTCGCCGCGTTCGCCCTCACCGACTGCGTCAGGCCGCGATTCGACCCCGTCCGAACGGAGTCCACTTCAGCACGGGTCCGAGCGCGCGCGTGGCGAAAAGCACCAAAGCTACTCGTGGCAGTCCTTGCACGCCGTCTTCTGCGGACGCACGTCGCCGCCTTGCAGCGTGTGACAGCTCTTGCACTCGAGCCCGGTCTCCAGGTGCTGGGCGTGCGAGAACTCGCGGG
>JANNWR010000051.1:0-16429 GCA_031408715.1 bacterium | reverse complement strand
AACGTGAGGCCGTGGACCGGCACGCGGAATACACGCAGACCATTCTCGACATGATCGAGTATCCTGCGCACTTGGATGACGTGCCCCGCATCGCTGCTTATCACCACGAGAAGCTGGACGGCACCGGTCCGCTCGGGATCCGCGGCGCGGATCTGCCGCTGGCCGCCCGGATCATCGCGGTCGCGGACGTGTTCGATGCCCTCGTGAGCGAGCGGCCCTACAAGAAGGCGATGAGTCCGCTGGATGGCATGGCGATCCTCGAACGCGGTTCCGGGAAGGACTTTGACCCGGAAGTCGTGAGCGCACTGCGCCGCGTGCTCCCGGATGTCCTGAGCGATGTCTACGGTATCGCCGGTGGCGCACAGGCCGGTGCCGCGCAGGACGACGACGAGTCGCTGCCGCGCGCGGCGTAGTTTCCGCGCTCGACGTCACATATAGCCCCGCGTGACGCTCGCTCGTACTCCGGACGCTCAGGCCGCCTCGGCCGGGCCGTGTCCTTCGAAGGTGGCGCGTTCCACTGCGTGTTCGTAGGCTTCCTCGCCCGAGATCACTCCCTTGCGCACCATGTCCATGAGGACGACATCCAGCGACTGCATGCCCGCGCGCTGCCCCGTCTGGATCGCACTGATGAGCTTGTGGGTGTTGCCCTGACGGATCATCGCGCTCACCGCGGTGGTGTTGACCAGTACCTCGGCGGCCACCAGCCGGCCTGAGCGGTCGGCCTTCTGCACAAGCTGCTGCGCGACGACGAGCCGCAGACTGTCCGCCAGCATCGCGCGCACCTGCTCTTGCCGGCGCGATGGGAACACGTTCACGATGCGATCGACGCAACGCACGGCACCGTTCGTGTGCAATGTTCCCAGTACGAGGATGCCGGTCTCGGCGGCGGTCAGCGCGAGCGAGATGGTCTCCAGGTCGCGCATCTCGCCGACCAGGATGACATCCGGATCCTCACGCACGGCGCTGCGCAGCGCTTCGGCGAACTCCGGCACGTGCGTGCCGATCTCGCGCTGCGTGATCACACAACGGTCGTTCTCGTGCAGGAACTCGATCGGATCTTCCATCGTGAGGATGTGTCCGCGTCGCGTGGCGTTCAGGTGCGCGACCATCGCCGCAAGTGTCGTGGACTTCCCGGACCCGGTGGGACCGGTCACCAGGACAAGGCCCTTGCCCACGGCGAGCAGGGACTCGACCACGGATGGCAGTCCGAGCGAGGCCAGCTCGGGCGCGCGCGTCGGCACCACGCGCAGGGCCGCGCCGAGCCCGCCCAAGTGACGATAAACGTTGACCCGGAAGCGCCCGGCGGTCTCCGAGTCATACGCGAAGTCGACGTGGTGGTCGCGCGCCAAGGCCGCGTGCTGAGCGGGGGTCATGAACTCTTCCAAGAAGTCGTCGACGTCGCGAGCCGACAGTTCGCGGAAGCGCACCGGTTCGAGTGTGCCGTGCAACCGGATGCGCAGCGGCTGCCCGCTCACCAGATGGACGTCAGAGCCGCCCTGCTTCACTGCCAGTTCGAGGAATGCGTCGATGCGGTTCATGTCACGCCGCCCGGAACTCGCCGCTGACCATGCCAAGCAGCTCCGGACGCGTGAGGAACGGCGCGAAGCCCCACTTGTCCTCGGCCTTCAGGAACGCCTCGTCGGGATCGATCTCACCGGCGCGGACCAGTGCCAGCAGCGACTGGTCCATGAGCTGCATGCCGAGGCGCTTGCCGGTCGTGATGGCACCGTTGATCTGGAATGATTTGCCTTCGCGGATCATCTGCTGCACCGCAGCGTTCACGATCAGGATCTCATGCGCGGCCCGCCGACCGCGGCCATCGATGCAGCGAATAAGCTCCTGACTCACGACCGCCTTCAGGTTCTCGGCGAGCGCGTGCCGCACCTGGGCATGGTTCTCGGACGGATGAGCATCGACCAGCCGTTCGATGGTGGCTGCCGCACCGCGCGTATGCAGCGTTCCGAGCACCAAGTGCCCGGTCTCGGCGGCCTCCATCGCCAGTGTCACGGTCTCGGGGTCGCGCAACTCACCCACGAGGATGACGTCCGGGTCCTCGCGCAGCGCGGCGCGCAGGCCCGCTTGGAAGGAACGGACGTGCGTGCCGACCTCGCGTTGCACGACCTGGCAGGACTGACTCGTGTGGATGAACTCGATCGGGTCTTCGAGCGTGAGAATGTGGAGCGAGTCGCGTTCGTTGATCTCGCGCAGCATGGCGGCGATGGTGGTCGACTTACCGGTGCCGGTCGGGCCCGTGACAAGCACAAGGCCGTGGGCGAGGCGGCCAAACTGCGACAACACACGCGGCAGGCCCAGATCGGCGGGGCTCGGCACGGTGGTCGGGATGATGCGGCAGATCGCCGTCAGTCCGTTGCGGTGCTTGCAGACGTTCATGCGGAAGCGTCCGAGCGGGCCGGCGTCATAACTCATGTCGATGGAACCGCGAGCTTCGAGTTCCACCCAGCGCGCTTCGTTCACGATCTCGTGAATCAGGTCATGGCACTCACTGGCCGTGAGCGCGCGGTACTGAATGGCCTCGAGCTCGCCGTCGACTCGCAACAGCGGCGGCCGGCCAACCGTGAAGTGGATGTCGGAGGCGCCCTGCTGGCGTCCGATCTCGAGGAATGCGTCGATGCGTGCCATGACCGCCCGGGCGCTAGCCGCGCGCGCGCAGCATCTCCAGCATGGCGGCCGCGCTCGCCGGGCGGTTGCCCGGTTCACGCGCCATCGCCTGCATGACGAAGTCGTCGAGCTCCGCGGGGATCCCTGCCGCAACCTGCGACAGGCGCGGGATCTCGCCTTCCAGATGCTGGAACAGGATGTTGACAGCGGTTGCGCCCTGGAACGGCGCCCGGCCGGACAGCGCTTCGTACATCACCACGCCGAACGAATACAGGTCGCAGCGCGCGTCGATGTCGGTGCCGCGGATCTGCTCGGGCGAGATGTATTCGGGCGTGCCCACGAGCAGGCCGCTCTGGGTGAGCCGCGACTGGTTCGTCTGCGTCGCCGAGGCGAGCCCGAAGTCCACGATGCGGACGCTGTCGTTCTCGCCCACCAGCAGGTTCGCGGGTTTGATATCGCGGTGCAGCACGCCCGCGCCGTGTGCAGCGATCAGCCCCTCGAGCACCTGCTCCGCGATGTGGATGGCGCGTGCCGGGGACAAAGCGCCTTCCTCGCGCAGTACCACCCCGAGGTCACGTCCTGCGAAGTACTCCATCGAGATGGCGTGTGCGCCGTTCAGGTCGATGAGGTCATGGATGCGGATGACGTTGGGATGCGAGATGCGGCGCGTCAGCCTGAGTTCCTGCACGAAGCGCTTGATCATGTTGGTGTCGAGCGACAGCTGCGGCAGAAGCACCTTGAGCACCAGCTCTTCCTTCACGAACAGGTCCTCGACACGATAGACCGTGCCGAAGCCGCCGCTACCGATTCGTTCGATGACGCGGAAGCGTCCGATCAACTCGGTCCCGGCCGGCAGCTTCTGGAAGTCGAGTGGCGGCGCGGTCCCCGCGTCGTGCGGGAGTGGCGGTGCGCCCGCGCTCACGGGGCGCGGCACATCCACGCGCGTGCGGGACGGGTCGAAGATCTCACTCGGGGGGCGCGGGCCGCTGTTCGCCCCGTCGTGCATGCGCATGCGCTCGGGTGTGCCGGAATCCCGCGATTCGGCCGGTTTCCGCACCACGTCTCCGGGCCGTCGGGCGGGAGAGCGGCTGAGGCGGACGCCAGCGGCGTCGAGCGCGCTGGTGATCCGTGAGCGTGCCTCATCGGAGAGCTCGCTGTTCGAGACCGCGATCAACCCTTCGATCGCCTCGCGCCGGATGCCGGGGTCCTCGGAGGCGAGCACGCGCAACAACGGATCGATCACCGCTTCCGTGCCGATCGCGGCCAGTGCACGGATACACAGCGGCACGCTGCGTGAATCGCGCGTCAACACGCGACGCAACGGGTCGATCGCGCCGGTCGCACCGGTCTTGCCGAGAGCATCGATGGCGCGCTCACGCACCCACCAGTCGTCGTCGTCGAGCGCCTCGATGAGAGCGGGCACCGCGCGCGGGTCCGGTACGGCGTTCAGGATCTCGATGGCATAGCGGCGAGCGAACTCGTCGGGGTCCTTGGTCAGTCCGAGCACGGCATCGACGACCTTGGGGCCGCCCAGCGTTCCGAGCGCGTCGGCGGAGCGCACGCGCACCCACCAATCCGCGTCGCGCAGCGCATCCACGAGATCCTTGATGGCTTCCGGTGTGATCACCTGGTTCAGGACTTCGACCGCGCCGCGCCGCACGAACTCCGACTCGTCCTTGAGAGCATCGAGCAGGTGAGGCACCACGCTCACGTCGCCGATCTTGACCAGCGCTTCGATAGCCGCCGTCTGGACCTTGAGGTCCTGATCATGCAACCGCGCACACAGGGCCTTGAGCGCTTCTCGCGCCCCCACCCGGGCGACCGCTCGCACGGCCTCGAGCCGCACCATGGCGTGCTCGTCGGCAAGGAGCCGGGCCAGCGCGGCGTTCACGGTCGGGCTCGGGAAGCGGGACAGCAGCTTGGTCATATAGAGCCGCAACCACCAGTCGGGGTTGGACGACAGCGCGATCGCGTCGGTGACCACGCTCTCGTCGGCGGACTTGTCGAGCAGCCGCCACAGGACCGGGCGGGTCTCCTTGGCGACCATCGACATCATCTCGAGCAGTCGTGCCGACGGCACACTGGCGGATTGCGCATCCAGCACCTCTTCGAGCCGGGCCCGCGAATAGCGCTCGTCGGTGAAGAACAGCAGGAGCACCGCCGGGTCCCAACCGCCGCCTCGCGACAGCGCGAACGCAGCGGCATCGGCGACCGGGTCATGCGGCGAGCGCAACGCCTCGAGGAACTCCGGAAGGGTGGTCGCGGAGACCAGTGCGGCGAGCGTGTCGAGCGTCGCGGGCGTGCCCGGCTTGTGCGTGAGCGCGCCGAGCAGCGTGTGCGCGCCCGCGGCACCCAACGACTCCACCTGCTTACGCGCCTCGACCAACGCGGCACTGTCGCCGCGTTCGCCGGACTGCAGCGCGCGGACGTGCCGATCGGCCTGGAAGCGCTTCAGGATCTCCATGCTCGGTTCACCCGTCCTTGGGAAACGGGGGGCGTGGCCCCCGGGCGAAACTAGTCTCGCAGCAGCAACCAGATGGCGGTGGCTCCGAATGCACAGCCCAAGGCGAAGCCGAGGAGCAGTGCCGGCACCGAGGATCGCGACTTCGCCGGCCGAGGGCCCGACGTGGCGGACGGCATCGCCATGGGCGTGACCTTCTCGGGCGCGGCTGCGCGTTCTTTGTCATGTTCGAGGATCCTGCCGAGCTCATTGCGCGACAGCACCACGGTGTGTCCGGCCTCGGCGGGTTCGGGAGCGGTCGCTCCGCCCCCGCGCGGGTTCGTACGGCGGTCGTGCTCATAGCCGATCCACAGCGTGTACTTGCCGAAGCGCACGACGTCGTTGTTGTGCACGAGTGCGGCGTTGACCATCTGGTCGTTCACGAACGTCCCGTTCGCGCTGCCCAGATCGACGACGCGGTACTCGCCCTCGTCCGTCTTCTCGAGCCGGAAGTGGTCGCGCGACACGCCGGGGTTGTCGACGTACACGTCGGCACCGGGGTCGCGCCCGACCTGGATCACCGGCTTGTCGAAGGTGTAGTTGCGCACCGGCCGACCCATCAGGGAGAGCCGTAGCTTGATCAACTGCGCACCGGGCGTGCTCATATTCCTCCGGTGGCGGCCGTCATGGCCGCCGGTGAATGGGGGCGATCCCCCCGGGGTGAGGATTCCAAGTGGGCATCGGCTCACGAGCGCGGCGACTTGAGAGGGGAATGCGGTCCGGAGGGCGTTCCGAAGGCGTTCCGGCCCCAAGGGGCGTGCTAAGGTGGCCGTCCGCGTGCCAGGGTCAGCCCGACATCTCCGGGCACGCATGGTCCGATCGTTCCGACCCACCTGAGGATCCCTTCGCCATGCGGTTCCATCCCCTCACGGCTTGCCTCCAGCGCGCCTTCCGGATGTCCCCGTCCTCCGCAGCCGTCGCCTTGCTGGCGGTGAGCCTTGTCGCCAGCCGCTCCTCGGCGGATCCTCGGCCGCTGGAGCCCATGGACGGCGGCGAGATCGCGCACGCGCTCCACCGGCTGCAGACCGTGGGCAGCGCGCTCTACGTGGCCGCTCACCCGGATGACGAGAACACCGCCATGCTGGCGTGGCTCACGCACGTGAAGGGCGTGCGCGCAGCCTACCTGTCGATGACGCGTGGCGACGGCGGCCAGAACCTGATCGGTCAGGAACTGGGTGCGCCGCTGGGCGTGATCCGCACCCAGGAACTGCTCGCCGCACGCCGGATGGACGGCGCCGAGCAGCGCTTCACGCGCGCGCTCGATTTCGGGTTCAGCAAGAACGCCGACGAGACGCTGCGCTTCTGGGGCCGCGACTCGGTGCTGGCGGACGTGGTGTGGGCGATCCGCCGCTTCCAGCCCGATGTGATCATCACGCGTTTCCCGCCCGACTCGACCGCCGGGCATGGCCATCACACCTCGTCGGCTCTGCTGGCGGAGGAGGCCTTCGCCGCAGCCGCGGACCCCAAGCGCTTCCCCGAGCAACTGGCGGACGCGCAGCCGTGGCAGGCGAAGCGATTGCTGTGGAACGTGTTCTCGTTCGGGCGCGTCCCGGTGGTCGACTCCACGTGGCTGACGCTGGATGTGGGGGCTTACGATCCGCTGCTCGGACGCTCCATGAGTGAGATGGCGGGGCTGTCGCGCAGCAACCACAAGAGCCAGGGCTTCGGGGCTGCCGAACGCCGCGGAACGCTGCCGCAGTACCTGAAGCTCAAGCTCGGCTCACCCGCCAAGCGCGATGCGTTCGAGGGCGTCGAGCTGACGTGGAAACGCTTCGCGGGTGGCGAAGCGGTCGGTGTGCTGTTGGCACAGGCCGAGAAGGAGTTCGATCCCCGGCACCCGGAGCGCTCGCTCGGCGTGCTCGCCAAGGCGCACGCCGCGTTCGCGAAACTGCCGAACAACTCACTCGTGCAGCGCCGGCGCGCCGAGTTGGAGCAGGTCATGGCATCGTGCGCCGGACTGTGGCTCGAGGCGGTGACGGCGCGGCCCGGCGTGACCCCGGGCGAAGGCCTCGCTGTCGCCACGTCGGTGTTGGTCCGCACGCAGGCTCCTGTGACGCTCGAATCCGTGGGTGTCGACGAGACCGAGCGCGTCGGCTCACGCTCGCTTGCCCCGAACGTGGCGGCGACCGACACCCTGCAGTTCACCGTGCGCACCGATCTCGCCGTGACGCAGCCCTACTGGCTGCGCGAGCCGTCATCGCCGGGGCTCGCGCAGGTGGCGGGACGCAGTGACCTCGGCCAACCCGAGAACCGTCCCGCGCTCATCGCCACGTTCGCGCTCAAGTTCGCGGGCGAGACCGTGCGCTACGAACTGCCGGTGGCTTACCGCTGGACCGACCCTGTGCAGGGTGAACGCTGGCGCCTGCTCGAGATCACGCCTCCCGCCACGCTTTCTTTCGAGCAGCCGTTCCAGCTTTTCTCCGATGGCGCGCCGCGCACGCTGCGCGTCACCGTGCGCGCGCAGAAGAACAATCTTGCCGGCACGCTCGAACTCGAAGTGCCCACGGGCTGGAGCGTGAAGCCCGCTTCGATGCCTGTCACGCTGGCGCGCGAGGGTTTGGATTCGGTCGTCGAGTTCACGCTCGTCCCGGGGCGCGAAGGCGGCGTCGCGCGCGCAGTGTTCAACTCGGGCGGACGCGATTGGTCGATGGCAGCGCAGCGCATCGACTACCCGCACATCCCGGTGCAGACGTTGTTCCCGCCGGCCGAGATCAAGCTGGTGCGCGCCGATGTCGGCATGCAAGCGCAGCGCATCGGTTACCTTGCCGGCTCCGGCGACCAGATCGCCGAGGCACTCCGGCAACTGGGCGCCAGCGTCACCTCGCTGTCGGATGATGACGTGGCGAGTGGCGACCTGTCGCGCTTCGACGCCATCGTCACGGGTGTGCGCGCCTACAACACGCGGCCACGCCTGCGCGCGCTCCAGCCCCGTTTGCTGGACTGGGTGGCAAGGGCGGCGCACTGGTCGTCCAGTACGTGACGACCTCGGACGGCCCGGTCGACTACCTCGGGCCGCTGCCGTTCAAGGTGTCGCGCGACCGCACGACGGTGGAGGAAGCCCCGGTGCGGTTCCTGAAGCCCGCGAGCCGCCTCTTGAATGCACCCAACAAGCTCGGCCCCGCCGACTTCGAGGGCTGGACGCAGGAGCGCGGACTGTATTTCGCGAATCCCTATGACCCCAACTACGACGCCGTGCTCGGGAGCAACGATCCGGGTGAGCCGTCGCGCGATGGCGGTCTGCTTTACGCGAAACACGGCAGCGGCGAGTTCATCTACTGCGGCTACGCGCTGTTCCGTCAGGTGCCGGCCGGGGTGCCCGGAGCATGGCGGCTGCTCGCGAACCTGGTGAGTGGCGCACGGACGCGCACTCCATGAGTGCTCGTCCGCCGGAGCGTGCCGCGGGAGAGCCCGCGCCCGCTTCGTACGTGCACCTTTACGCAGTGGTGATCGCTGCGCTGGTGGCCGACATCGCGTTTCTGGCCTGGCTCACTGGGTACGGGCGGTGAGGCGCTTGAGCGTACGGTCGCGCGCATGATCCGCACCGCCGACGCGTGCGTACTGATCGCCGCACTCGCCGCCTTGGTGCTGTACGGACTCGCCAAGGCGCGCGGCACGAAGGATCTGCAGGGCTTCCTGGTGGCCGGCCGAGCCATGCCGTGGCCGATGGTGGCGCTGTCCGTCATGGCCACGCAGGCCAGTGCGGTGACGTTCATGGCCACGCCGGGGCAGGGCTACGTCGGCGGGTTGTCGTTCGTGCAGTTCTATTTCGGTCTGCCGCTCGCGATGGTCGTGCTGTGCGCCACGCTCGTGCCGCTTTACCAGAGACTGCGCGTACGGACCGCCTACGAGTTCCTGGAACAGCGCTTCGACGGCAAGACGCGCACGCTCGCCGCCGGGCTGTTCCTGATCCAGCGCGGGCTCGCCGCGGGCATCACGCTTTACGCGCCGGCGCTCGTGCTGTCGGTGATCCTCGGCTGGGACGTCGGCCTGACGTGCGTGCTGCTCGGCGGACTGGTGGTGGGCACCATCGTGCTGGGCGGCAGCAAGGCGGTGGCACAGGCGCACGCGCTCCAGTTCTGCATCATCATGGCCACCATGGCGCTGGCGTTCGTGCTAGTGCTGCGCGGGTTGCCGGCCGGCATGGGGTTGGGCGATGCGCTCGCCATGGCGGGGGCGGCGGGCAAGCTGAACGCGGTCGACACCCACTTCGACCCCACGAGCCGCTATAACCTGTGGGCGGGGCTGCTCGGCGGCTTCTTCCTGCAACTGTCGTATTTCGGCACCGACCAGTCGCAGGTCGGACGCATCCTCACCGCGACCAGCGACCGCGAGAGCCGGTTGGGATTGTTGTTCAATGGACTGTTCAAGATCCCGATGCAGTTCATGATCCTGCTGCTGGGCGTGCTGGTGTTCGTGGCGTGGCGCTTCGAGCCCACGCCGGTGTTCTTCAATCCGGCCGTGGTCGCGAAGGTCGAAGCCGGTCCGCATGCGGCCCAGTGGCATGCCGCCGACCGCGCGTGGCGCAAATCGCGGGCCGAACTGGCGCGCGCGCTGGTCGCCGAGCGCGCCGCCGTGCGATCGCATGACGACGCTGCGGCGACCCGCGCGCGCACCGCCGCAAGCGCCGCCGACTCCAGCGCCAGCATCGCACGTGGCTCGGCGATCGCGTGGATCAAAGCGACAGACCCGAGCGCGAACACGAACGACACCAACTACATCTTCCTCATGTACGTGCTCACGCACCTGCCCGTGGGCGTGGTCGGACTCGTGCTGGCGGCGATCTTCGCCGCGTCCATGAACAGCACCATGAGCGAACTGAACGCACTCGCATCCACCACCGTGGTCGACGTGGTGCAATGCCTGCCGTGGCGAGTGCCCGAAGCCGCGCTGCTCGGCTGGTCGCGCGCCGCGACGTTGTTCTGGACCGTGTTCGCGATCGCGTTCGCACAGTTCGCCGGACGGCTGGGCTCGCTCGTCGAAGCCGTGAACATCATGGGGTCGCTGTTCTACGGGGCCATTCTGGGTATCTTCCTGACTGCGTTCTTCGTCAAGCGCGCCGGCGGCACGGCGGTGTTCGTGGCCGCGCTGGTGGGGGAGAGCGCCGTGCTGGCGTGCTGGAAGTTCACGCCATTGTCGTTCCTGTGGTGGAACCTGGTGGGCTGCGTGCTCACGATGGGCGTGGCTGCGCTGCTCGCGAACGTGTTCCCGAGGCGCGCGGCAGCGTAGCGGGCATGACGAAGCCCCCGGTGCCGTGTGGGCGCCGGGGGCTTGGCCGTGTTCGACAGTCCGAAGCCGGCTACTTCTTGCCGCCCTTGGCCGGCATGTCCGCCGCCCACTCGGTCAGCATCTTCTGGTTGTTCTCGATCTGCTCCTTGGCCACGGTGGTGTCGGCCTTGCCGAAGGCGATCGACTTCTGCATCAGCACCGCCGCGGTCTTCGTATCGCCGCTCTTCGCTGCGAGCCGCGCGAGCAGGCCCGAAGTCTGGAAGTTGTCCTTCACTTTGTTCGCGGACGCCGCCCACACCTTGACGTCACCGGGTGCGACGTTGGCGTCAAACGCCCACGACGCGGCGCGAAACGGCGTGCGCCAGTCATCCGGCTTGGCCGCGGCGATCGCGGCACGTGCCGAGGCGAGCGTCTTGCCGTTGGTATCCACCGTGATCTTGACCGGCACGGACAGCTTCTCCCAACGCAGGTTCATGACGGTCGACTCCGGCGTCGGATCGTCGAACGTGAACTGCATGCGCTCGACATGCTCGGCCGCGACCGGCTTCACCGTCACGCGCACGGCGTCGTTCTTGGCTTCGTATGCGAACGCGCCCCACATCTCCTTCTGCGTCGAGAACGCCACGACCCAGCTGTCGGCCGAGGGGATCGTCACCAGCGCGTACGTGCCGGCGGCGAGCTTCTGGCCTTCGACCACGATCTCGTCCGAGCAGATGAACTGGGTGGCCTCGTTGGCCCCGGTCCGCCACGGCTGGCCGTAGGGCACGAGCGCCCCCCAGATGGCACGGCCTTTCACGCCGGGGCGCGAGTAGTTGATCGTCAGGTCCGTGGTGCCCACAGTCTGGGTGATCTTGGCGCCGGGGCTCGGGCGGGGAGTCGAGAACTGCTGAGCCGAGGCCGATTGAGCCACGACGAGAGCGGCACAGGCGGTGAGGCGCGCGACTTGCAGGAGACGCATGGTGTTGGCTCTCCGAATCGATGGAAGTGAATGGAACACAGGCCGGTAGGGTACTCGGGCAACTGCGGGGCAAGGTACCAGAACGCCCCGAAGCTGCATATCGAGGCCCACTTCAGGGTTTTTTGCACGACGATTCCCGACCGCTCGGGGTAGAATCGCCCCGCAGAGTCTTTCCGTGAAGTCCGCCCCACCCCCAATACCCCCGTGCAGGGAGGGATTCATGATTCTCCGTCGCGAGATCCTGGCCGCTGCGGTGCTCATGGCGTCAGTCGCCGGAGCCGCCCAGGCTTGCCCGAACCATTCTGTGAAGACCGCCGCGGTGATCACCCCGCCGGCGAGCCACGCCACCGTCGTCGCGTGGAAGCCACGCGCGTGGGCTCCTGCTGCAGACCACGCCTCCCTCGCACAAGGCATGCGCGTCGCCATCGACCCGATCGACGGCACGATGAGCATGCCCGGCCCCGACACATTCACGAACGAGTCTCGCATCGAGGACGACGCCCCGGTGGCGACGTTCCGGCGCGACAACGGCTCGACGCGCGCCACGCTCGACGAGCGCTTCGCCGAGTTCGCGGTCGTCTCACTCGGGACGGATGGCAAGCCGTCGTGGACCTGCGTGCACGGCCCGCAGGGTGCCGCACAGTTCATGAAGAACGGCGCGAAGCCGGCGGTCACGATGCCGGTCCCGCCTCCGGGCCTGCAGTGGGAGGTGAAGTGAACATGCGACACGCTGTTCGTACGCTCTCGGCCGCGGCATTGCTCGCGGCACTCGCAGTGCCGGCGTATCCGGCGGTCACGATCACCATCATCAACATGGACGGTCCCGGCGAGGGCTTCAACGACGCGACCGTGGCGGCTCCCGTCGGCGGCAATCCCGGTACGACGGTCGGCCAGCAGCGTCTCAACTGCTTCACGCAGGCGGCGAGCGTCTGGGGCGGCCTCCTGACCTCGAGTGTGCCGGTCCTGATCCAGGCCGCGTTCAATCCGCTGACGTGCACGGCGACTTCGGCTGTGCTCGGTTCGGCCGGGCCGCGCTTCGTCGAGATCAGTGATCCCAGCTTCGAGTTCCAGAACTACTGGTATCACGAAGCGCTCGCCAACAAGGAGGCGGGCGTCGATCTGACGCCGCCGTTCGGCGCCGACAACGGCAGTGATATCAATGCGCAGTTCAACTCGAACATCGGTACGGCCGGCTGTCTGACGAGTTCGGGGTGGTATTACGGGTTCGACCACAATGAAACCACGAAGATCGACCTGCTGGCCGTGCTGCTGCACGAGTTCGGCCATGGTCTGGGCTTCAGCACCGTGACCAGCGGTTCGTCAGGCGGCTACCTGAATGGCCCACCTTTGGCGCCGGCGGTCTGGGACAAGTTCCTGTTCGATGAGACCACGGCTCTGCGCTGGGACCAGAACACGCCCGCCCAACGCGTCGCCTCGGCGATCAACACCAACAACCTGGTGTGGAACGGTGCGCAGGTGACCGCTGCCGCGCCCACGTTCCTCGGCGCGGCGGCGGAAGTGCTCGTGCCCTACGGCTCGGGCAGCGTCGCGGTGAATGCGGCGTCGTTCGGCGGCGCGCTCACGCTCGGTGGCGTCAGTGCCCAGGCCGTGCTGGTGATCGACCCGGTCGCTCCGGCCAATGATGGCTGCGATCTGCCGCTCACCAATGCCGCGGCACTCTCGGGTAAGATCGCGGTCATCGACCGCGGCGTGTGTGGCTTTGTGATCAAGGCCAAAAACGCGCAGGACGCAGGCGCGATCGGCTGCATCCTGATCAACAACGTCGCGGGCCCGTTGGCCCCGGGTGGCGCCGATCCGTTGGTGGTCATCCCGACGGTCGGCATGTCGCAGGCCGACGGCAATACGTTGAAGACCGCCATGGTCGGCGGCCCCGTGAACGTGACGCTGCGCCTGAGCCCCACACAGCGCGCCGGCACGCAGCCGAGTGGCCGCGTGCGCATGTATGCACCGAACCCGTTCCAGGGTGGCTCCAGCGTGTCGCACTTCGATGTGTCGGCGACCCCGAACCTGCTGATGGAGCCGGCGATCAACCCGGACCTCACCAGCAGCGTCGATCTGACCGAGGCGCTTTTCCGCGACATCGGCTGGCTGCCACGCAATCTGGGCGTGCCCGGCGCAGGCCCGACTACTCGAGTGGCGCTGGCGAGCCGTCCGAACCCGGCACGTGGGAACACGCTCGTGCACTTCGAGCTGGCGAGCGACGAGAGTGTCGAGCTGACGCTGTTCGACCTGTCGGGCCGCCAGGTGCGCTCGCTCATGAAGGGGTCGCTCGCGGCTGGTTCGCATGACGTCGCGTGGGATGGCATCGACAACGCCGGTCGTCCGGCGGCGCCGGGCGTGTACCTGGCCCGGCTGAAGGGTGTGCGCACACAGGCGACGCACCACATCGTGCTGATGAACTAAGTTTCGCATCGGCCGCAGCAGTCCCGAGCCCCCGGCGAGCGCGAGCCCGCCGGGGGCTCCGCTTTGGCTGGTCCTCGGGCTGGCGGCCACGATCACGCCACAAAAACGCCCCGTTCCGACATTTTTGCAATGACCTTGTCAGGCGGCCCGGAGTAGAGTGCGTCGGGCGTCGTCCCACGGGCAACTTCCCGGGGCGATCTCGCAACTCGTGCTGCATCTCTCGCCCCCGCTCCGCGTGCTCCGTCGCACGTGCATGGAGGGAACATGAAGCGAAGCTACTCGCTCCTGGCATCGGGGCTCCTGGTGTTGATCGCCGGAGCCGCCATCGCCTGCCCGAATCACTCGGTCAAGACCGCCGCGGTACTGACCCCACCAGCCAGCCACGCCGCGCTCGTGTCGTGGAAGCCGCGCGTCTGGACGCCGGCCGCTCTGCCCGCCGCTGCCCGACAGGGCCTCGTGGTCTCCATCGACCCGATCGATGGCACCATGGGCATGCCCGCTCCCGGGGAACTCGGCGACAACTCGGTGATCGAGAACGAAGCCCCGGTCGAGACGCTGCGCCGTGGCAACGGTTCGGTGCGTGCCACGCTCGACGAGCGCTTCGCGGAGTTCGCGGTCGTGACGCGTGACGCGAACGGCAAGCCCGTGTGGACCTGCGTGCACGGCACTCAGGGTGCCACGCAGTTCATGAAGAAGCCGGCCGTGCCGGCGCTGAACTCGAACCGTGCGCCCGCTCCCGGCACCGTGTGGGAGGAAAAGTGACCATGCGCGCACTGCTTCGCACGTGCTCCGCTGCAGCCTTGCTTGCGGCTCTCGCGGTACCGGCCCACTCGGCGGCCACGATCACGATCATCAACCAGGACGGTGCAGGCGAGGGTTTCAACGATCCGACGCCGGCCGCCCCGGTCGGCGGCAACGCCGGCGTCACGGTTGGCCAGCAGCGCCTCAACTGCTTCCAGGAAGCGGCGAACATCTGGGGTGCCACGCTCAGCTCGACTGTGCCGATCCTGGTGCAGGCGGCGTTCAACCCGTTGTCCTGCACCGCCACGTCGGCCGTGCTCGGATCGGCGGGACCGCGATTCGTCGAGCTCAACGATCCGGCATTCGAGTTCCAGAACTACTGGTACCACGAAGCGCTCGCCAACAAGGAAGCCGGCGTCGACCTGACGCCACCGTTCGGCTCCGACACCGGCGCCGACATCAACGCGCAGTTCAACTCGAACCTGGGCAACGTCGGTTGCCTCACGGGTTCGGGCTGGTACTACGGCTTCGATCACAATGAAGCGGGCAAGATCGACCTGCTGGCCGTGCTGCTGCACGAGTTCGGCCACGGGTTGGGCTTCAGCACCGTCACCAGCGGTTCGACGGGCAACTACTTGAACGGCCCGCCGGCGCTCCCGGCGGTGTGGGACAGGTTCCTGTATGACGAGACGACCGGGCTGCACTGGGACCAGAACACCGCTCCCCAGCGTGTCGCCTCGGCCATCAACACGAACAACCTGGTGTGGGATGGCGTCTCGGTCATCTCGTCGGCCTCGACGTTCCTGGCCGCTGCCCCAGAAATCGCGGTGCCGTACGCTCCGGGCACGGTGGCGATCAATAGGTCCGCATTCGGTTCGGGCTTCACTGCGGTCGGTATCACGGCCCAAGCCGTGGTCGTAGTTGACGCGCTCGCGCCGACAGGAGACGGCTGCGACGCTCCGTTTGCGAATGCCGCCGCACTCGTGGGCAACATCGCGGTCATCGACCGCGGCGTATGCTCATTCGCGATCAAGGTCAAGAACGCCCAGAACGCCGGCGCGATCGGCGTCATCCTGATCAACAACGCCGCGGGGCCGCTCTCCCCGGGCGGTGCCGACCCGACGATCACGATCCCGTCCGGTGGCATCACGCTGGCGGATGGCAACATCCTCAAGGCCGCGATCGCCGGTGGTCCGGTGACCGTGACATTGCGTCTGTCGCCGACACAGCGTGCGGGCATGTCGCCCACCGGCCGTGTGCGCATGTACGCGCCGAACCCGTTCCAGGGCGGCTCGAGCGTGTCGCACTTCGACGTCACCGCGTTCCCGAACCTGCTCATGGAGCCGGCCATCAACGCCGACCTCACGGGCAACCTCGACCTCACCGTCGACCTGTTCCACGACATCGGCTGGTTCGGCCGCGGCGGCCCGACGGCCACGCAGCTGGCACTGGTGGCGGCCGACCTCGTGAACGGTCATCCGCATCTGGAGTGGTTCTCGGCCGACGGTGCGAACGAGAGCATGCAGCTCTACCGCGCCGAACTGCCGGGTGACTTCGTGCGGGCGGGCGAGCTGTTCGCCAACGGCTCGGGCACGGTCTCGTACGACGACCTGGCTGCATTGCCGGGCCGCAGCTACGAGTACCAGATCGGCATCCAGACGCCGTCCGGCGAGCGCAAGCTCGGTCTGGCGCACGTCGACGTGCCGTTCGGCGCGCAACTCGCGATCAAGCGGGTGGCGGGCAACTCACTGGCGTTCGCGGTGCTGCTCGCCACGGACGAGCCGGCGACGATCGATCTCATGGACGCCTCAGGCCGCCGCGTGGCGCGTCAGGACCTGGGCGCGATCGGCGCGGGTGAGCACACGGTGAGCTTCGACGGCGCACCGCAGTCGGGCATCTACTGGGCGCGTCTGTCGCAAGCAGGGCGCAGGACGTCGATGCGGTTCGTGATGATGAAGTAG
>JANNWR010000050.1:0-57336 GCA_031408715.1 bacterium | reverse complement strand
CAACCAGCAGGAGCGTCACACGCCGCTCGGCATCCGCGTGCGCCAGACCACGCTCGGTTTCACGCTGCCCGCCGCCGATGCGTTCGTGGTGTCGCGCTTCACCGTCATCAATGACGGCGGCGCGCTGCGCGATGTGTGGCTTGGGCTCTATGCCCAGCTCGCCTCGGGGGACAAGAACAAGTACTCGGCGTGGCCGCCGAGCGCGGGATCCAGTTCGTTCGGCTCGTGGTATTACAAGGCGCACATCGAGTACGACGATGCGCGCCGGCTGTATTCCGAGCGCTATTGCGTGGGCGCGCCCTACCCGGCCGGATGTGCGGCCTCTTCGGTGCCGCCATGGGCGGGCGTGAAGCTGCTGGGTGCGGAGCCGGGCGGGATCGCGGACAAGCGCGTGAACTGGCGCTGGTGGTCGTTCTCGCCCAGCGACTTCAGTCGCGACGAGGACGTCGAGAAGTACGCTCTCATGAGCGACCCCGTCATCGACGATCCCAGGGGCTGCCTCCAGATCGAGCAGTGCTCGCCCATCCAGCTCTTGAGCGTCGGGCCATTCGCGCGCATAGAACACGGCGACAGCCTGACGTTCGATGTGGCGTTCCTCGGTGGCGAGACGCAGGGCAAGCTCATCGAGCACGCGGACTATGCGCAGTTCGCGCACGACGTGGATTACCGGTTGCCGAGCGCGCCGCCGTCTCCACGGTTGTTCGTGCAAGCGGGTGAGCGGCACGCGGACGTGTGGTGGGACGATTCGCCCGAGGCGGCCGTCGACCCGACGAGCCCTGCCCCCGGAGGGCGTGACTTCGAGGGCTACCGCGTCCATCTGGGAGCGGACGCCCAGTCGCCGGTCCAGCTCGCCCAGTTCGACGTGCGCGATACGGCGGGGTTCAACACCGGACTCGAGAGCGCGCTGGCGCCGGTCCCGCTCGTCCACAACGACATCACCTATCGGTACCACCACCGGATCGACGGGCTCAAGGACGGCTTCCGCTATTGGGGCGGGGTCACCAGTTACGACACGGGGGATCCATCCGTGGAGAGCCTCGAGAGCAGCTTGTCGCAGAACAAGTTCATGGTCGTCCCTGGTTCTGGCCACGACGAGCGCCCGGGTGTGTTCGTGTTCCCGAACCCGTATCGTGTACAGGCCAGCTGGGATGCCGGGCGCACCGTGCGCGACCACTACCTCTGGTTCGGGGGGCTGCCGCGGCGCTGTCGGATCAGCGTCTATACTCTCGCTGGAGACCGCGTGATGATCCGCGATTTCAACGGAGACAGTTACCGAACGGAGAATGTCCGTGGCGTGTGGACGCCCGACCGCAATGGCGACACTGGACCTCCGAGCCTGTCCGGGGCTTCGTTCGCATGGGACCTGATCTCGGATCGGGGGCAGGCGGTCGCCAGCGGATTGTACCTGTGGACCGTTGAGGATCCGGATGGCGGACCCACTCAGCGCGGCAAACTGCTGGTTGTGAAGTCGGATCGAGAGTGACTCGCTCCGACACGGCAAGTCGTTACGGAATGGTTTCTTGACGCGTGTCGCCGGCGCGTCCTAAGGTGCCAGACCACCCTTGGAAAACATGCGACCGATCCTTCGAATCCTCGTCCAGAGCCTCCTCGCACTGACCGTGGCTGTTGTCGGTCAGGCGCAGGACAAGGGCTCCATCACCGGCAAGATCACCGACAAACGCACGGGTCACGCACTCCCGTTCGCGAATGTCGCCGTGCCGGCTGTGCAGAAGGGCGGCCTGACCGACTCCGAGGGCCGCTTCTCGATCACGGGTGTGCCGGTGGGCACGTACGAGTTGCGCGTGCAGTTTCTGGGATATCGGGCGTTCATACAGCCCGGTGTGGTGGTTGCGGCGGGGCGGGCCGCTGCGCTCGAGATCAAGCTCGAGGAGATCGTCGTCCGCCAGGAGAAGGTGATCGAGGTCAATGCCGACCGCCGGCTCGTCGAAGCCAAACAGGGTGCGACGCTGCGCACGGTGAACGCGAACGAGATCCGCAACCTCGGGGTGACGACGATCGCGGACGTGCTGCAGCAGCAGGCGGGCGTCAGCACCGATGCAGACCAGATCCACGTGCGCGGCGGCCGCGCCGACGAGACCATGTTCGTGGTCAATGGCGTCGCGAACCGCGACCTGGTGACGGGCCAATCCACCGCGGGCCAGTTGAACGCGCGCTCGGTGGCGGAAGTGAACGTCTCGACGGGCGCGTTCGACGTGCGCTTCGGCAACGCGCTGTCGGGCATCGTCGAGATCCGCCTGAAGGAAGGCAGCGACAAGCCGAACTTCGGCATCACGACCAACGCCGGCAGTTTCGGCGGCCGGTCGTGGCAGGGCGTGCTGAGCGGCCCCGATCCGCTGTGGACGAACATGTTGCGCGCTGTCGGCGTGAAGCTGCCCGGGACGCTGACCAGCATCGTCGATGTCTCCGGCAGCCTGTACGAGACGCGCTACAGCTACATCGGACGTGGCGGGCTCGGTTTGCTCGACCGCACGATCTCGCCGCCGCAGTTCCATCCCCATCTCAAGTCCAGTTACGAGGACAGTTTCCTCGGCCGGAAGTTCACGTACGGGCCCGGGTGGGCGCCGTCTCAAGACAATCGCTGGGCCGGGCGCTATGGGCTGTTCTGGAAGCCGAACGAGCGCGACAAACTGTCGTTCAACTACGCCAAGCGCATCGCCATCGATCAGGGCTTCAGCCGCACGTTCCTCACCGCGCAGGGCGACCAGGGCGATCCGTCCTATCCGTGGCGCTGGCACAATCGCATCGATCACGCGCCCACGATCTTCGAGGACAACGTCCAGACGTCGCTCGAATGGCGCCGCACGCTCGCGAAATCCGGGTTCACCACACTGCAGTTCTCGCGCTACTTCTTCGCTCAGCGCCAGGACGTGCAGGGCAAGCACTGGCGCGACTACGTCGAACCGGATGACCGGTTCTTCCCGCGCGGCGACCCGCGGCGGGACGACTTCTTCACCGACTCCGGCGACGACAACCAGTGGGCGGACCGCCGCACGAACAGCCTGGGATTCCAGGGTTCATGGACGCAGCGTGTCCGCCACAGTGAACTGGAGCTGGGCTTCGACCACCAATGGCAGACCGTGCAGTACCTCACCATCGAGGACCCGTGGGTGTTCGACGACGACGGGCTCGGCGGTTCGCACGACCTGTGGGAAGTGCACCCCATGGTGGGCGCGATCTACGGCCGCGACCGGCTCGAGTTCGAGGGCTTCGTCGCCAACATCGGTGTGCGGGCGGACTACTGGTTCCTCGGTCGTGAGGCGGAAGAAGCGCTGGCCGACACGACCCGCCGCAACATCGCACCATCCACTCGTACCGCCTTCTACGATGAGACGAGTTCGTTCTTCGGCCGCCGGCTCAAGTTGCACTTGTCGCCGCGCATCATCGTGGCGCATCCGATCACCGAGAACAGCAGCTTCTTCTTCAACTATGGCGAGTTCACGCAGAATCCTTCCTACCGCTACGTGTACGCCAAGCTGAACTCGATCTCGAGTGAGTCGTTCCCGCTGCAGGGCAATCCGAATTTGAATCCACAGGTCTCGGTCAACTACGAAGTCGGCGGCAAGCACAAGTTCCTGCCCACGGCGGCCGCGAACATGACGTTCTTCGTGCGCGACGTTTACGACTATCCGGTCGCCACGCGTATCGACCGCCTCTCGGGCACGACTCTCGAGCCGTTCTTCATCTACCAGAACGGGCACTACTCGCGTTCCAAGGGCTTCGAGATCGAAATCGAGAAGCGCCGCTCGAATCACTGGGCCGGCAAGCTGGCGTACTCCTACCAGCAGACGCGCGGCAAGAGCAGCGACCCGAACGAGCAGCGTGCGCTCCAGGAGGTCGGCGGCGCCGGCGAGCAGCGGCTGTCCGAGGAGTTCGTGCGCTGGAACCGTCCGCGCAAGCTGACCGCCAGCTTCGACGTGCGCTGGGACGACAAGGCCCCGCGTCACTGGGGCGTGCTGCGACGCAGTGGTTTGAACCTTTATTTGCAGGCGCAATCGGGGCGCACGTTCACACCCATCGGTCCGGGTAGCGACGACCCGGTCGGGCTCCCGAACTCACGCAATGCGCCGATGCAGCTGACCTGCGATCTCAAGTGGAACCGCTGGTTCAAGCTCGGCACGCGGCGTTTCGACATCAGCGCCACCGGCAACAACATCTTCAACAACCTCGGCATCACCCGGGTGGACCCGTTCTCGGGCGCCGGGCTGGTGTGGGGCGACGGGCGCTATGACGCGCGTTCCTACAGCGGGCTCAATGACTTCACGCGCGTGGGCACGGTGGACAACCCCTCGAACTACAGTGGCTCGCAGTGGAGGATGCAGCTCGATGTCGACCTCTAGAGCGCTCCGGATCGGCGCGTCCTTGTGCCTGTGCGCCATGCTGCTGGAGGCGAACGCGGGTCGCGCGCACGCGCAGGCCGCGCTCGGCGGACAACGCGCCGGCACGTCGTCAGCCACGTTCCTGCGCATCGGCATCGGCGCGCGCGCGGTCGGCATGGGCGAGACGTTCGTCGCCGTGGCCAACGACCCGAGTGCGATCTACTGGAATCCCGCCGGCCTCGCCTCGCTGCAGCGCCGTGAGGTCGCGATCTCGCATGTCGACTGGCCGGCCGACATCAGCTATGACCACATCACGCTGATCCTGCCGTCGCGCCGCCTCGGCGGTTCCATCGGCGTGCAGTTCGGCCTGCTCGGTACCGACATCGCCGAGACCAGTGAGCAGCAGCCGTTCGGCACCGGCCGCACGGTGAGCTATTCCGACGTGGTCGCGGGCGTGTCGTTCTCGCGCCGCTGGACCGACAAGCTACTGGTCGGTACGGGCGTCAAGTTCGTCCGCGAGGACCTCGCCTCGCAGGTCGGCGGGCCCACGACCCATGCCGTGTTGTTCGACGTCGGCTCGATCTACTACCTCGGCCTCGGCAGCGTGCGCATCGCGACCTCGCTCACGAACTTCGGACCCTCGCTCAAGCCGTCCGGCTCCTACACCTCCCCGACCGACGGCTCCACATCGCAGTTCGACGGCTTCGACCCGCCGCTCATGTTCCGCTATGGGTTGGCGTTCGAGCCGATCGAGAACGGCTCGCAGCGGCTGACCACGGCGTTCGAGGTCAACCAGCCCGCGGATAACGAGCGGTTGGTGAAGGCCGGGGCGGAGTGGCTGCTCAAGAGCACATTCGCTCTGCGGGGCGGCTACAACTTCCGCGCCGACGCGCTCAAGCTGTCGGCCGGCGCCGGCTACATCGGCAGCATCGGTGACTTCCGTGGTGCGGTCGACTACGCCTACACCGACGGCGGCCCGCTGGGCGCGGTGCATCGTCTCTCGCTCGGAGTGCGTTTCTGATGCGTCGATCCATCGGCTGGGTGAGCGTCTTCACGACCGTGGTGCTGGCTTCGGGCTGTGGGGGCAACTTCAAGCTGCCGACCGAGACTCCGGGCGGGGCCGTGCCTGGTGCCGGGACCTACTCGCACAAGGCGACGTGGGAAGGCTTCACGGGCGTGCAGGACCTGCTGATCAACGAAGGTCGTGGCGACGAGTTCTTCGTGTTGTTCAACAATGGAGGCAGTGGCGGACCGAGCGTGCCGCGCGGTGGCGTCGCGCAGTTCCAGCGCACCGCGCCGATCGTCGCGCCGCTCAGCCGGTTCGTGCCGCCGACCGGGCTGTTCAATCCCGTGGCGATCGCGGCCAGCGGCCGCAACCTGTTCGTGCTCGATCAGGGCGATTCGTGCCAGGCCAAGTTCGACGCCCGCCGCAACACCTGCGAGCCCGATGCGGACACGACCAACGCCACCGGCCATCCGTTCCGCAGCCAGATCTTCGACTACACCGCTACCTGGCGCGTGCGGGAGTACACCAAGTCGGGCGGTGACACGGTGTCCACGTTCACGGACTCCACGGTGATCCTGCCCTACGGCATCGCGGTGGACGGCACGGATCGCATCTATGTCGCAGGCCTCACGGTCGTGCTCGACACCAGCCAGACCAACGCCAGCATCCGCACGCGCAAGTTCGCGTCGCGTGTCTACCGCTACGTGCGCGGTCCCAAGTACCCCGGTATTCGTGACGTCAACATGCCCGGTACGGCTTCATGGCACCGCGACACGACGTGGTTCGCCGTCGACGGCACGGGTGCTTCGTCGGTGTCCGACCCGCGCGGCATCCGCTGGTCGCTGTATGACCAGAACACGCTCATGATCGCGGATCGCGGCAACAACGAGGTGAAGGGCATCTCGACGTCCGCCATCTCGGTGCCGATCGTGCTCGCCGACGGCCAGACCACGGGTGCGAACTTCAATCACCCCGAGGCCGTGGCCGTCGACCTGAACGGCAGCTTCTACGTCATCGATCGCGACAGCCGTCGTGTGCTGCGCTACGACCGGACGGGCTCGGACGTGCTGCGCGTCGACACGACACCGAACGCGAACGGGGAGACCCTGCTGGATCCGGTCGGGATCGCGGTCAACGACACGCTCGTCTATGTGGCCGATCGCGCACGCCGCCAGATCGTCATCTTCCGGAGAACGCAATGAACGCGCGTGGGATCGCCCTCGGCCTGCTCTTGGTGTGGCCCGCGACCGCGTGGGCGGATCGCATCGATCATCTGCCCGTGCCCTCGGCGGCGATGCCGACTGCCGCCGCCGCGGACACCTCCGCTCGCGTCTACGCCGCGCTCATCTCGGGACGGGACGAGCGTCGCCGTGACCTCGGCAAGCTGAGCATGAACATCACGAATTACGGCTTCATCGGCAACAACTTCAATGTCCGCACACCGTCCATGGAGTACCCGGTCGGCAGCGGGCACGAGCATCTGGTGCGTGGTGGGCTATGGATCGGGGCGCGTGGCTTCGACGCGAATGGCGAGTTCCTGGGCGTCACCACTGGGGCGGCGGACGGCTTCACGGGCGATGCGGCGTCGTCCGCCACGGAGTTCTCGCCCGAAGGCGAGCGCATCGACGTGCGCTCGACGCTGCGCAACGACCGCACGTTCTCGCCTCTGTCCGTGAGTGAGCGCGACCTCATCGGCCACTTCGACGACCTGCTGCCCAAACGCGCGCAGAACAACCGCGAAGATCACCGGCCGCTCGGTGTCGTGGTGCGTCAGGATAACTACCAGTGGTCGTTCACCGAGATGCAGCACATCCTGTTCTTCCACTTCGTCATCAAGAACACCGGTGCGGCGCTGCTGGATGCCTATGTCGGTCTTTACAACGAGCTCGCCAGCGGGCCCAAGAACAGTTTCTCGAACTGGCCCCCGGGCGGGGCGTGGTTCAACAAGAAGCAGATCGCCTGGGTGGACAGCCTGAACCTGTTCACCGAGCGCTACTGCCAGAGCCAGCCGGTGCCGGGCAATTGCTTCTACAGCATCACGCCGGAGATCGCGGGCGTGAAACTGCTCGGCGTGCGCCCCGGCACGGTGAGCGATCCAGGCCGCAAGGTCACGATGCAGGCGTGGGACTTCGCGCCCGGTGATGGCTCGCGCGACGAGGATGTCGAGCGTTATGCCCTGATGAGTTCGGGCGAGAAGACCGTGCTGAACCCGCTGCCACCCGACCTGTCGCCGCGCGATGGAGATCCGGTGGAGCTGATTTCGATCGGGCCGTTCCCGCGCTTCGAATCCGGGGACAGCATCGAGGTCGACTTCGCCTACATCGGCGGTACGAGTGAGGCCGAACTCGTGACGCGTGCGAAGTTCGCCCAGGGTGCCTACGACCTCAACTACATCGTTCCCATTCCGCCGCCGTCGCCGCGCCTCAAGGCCGTGCCGCACGAGAACTCGATCGACCTGTATTGGGAGCGTTCGCCCGAGGACTTCGTCGATCCGACCAGTTTGGCTCCGGACCGGAAGGATTTCGAGGGCTACCGCCTGTACGTCGGGACGCAGCGCGATACGCTCCGGCTGACCGGGCAGTTCGATCTGGCCGCGACTCCGCACGACACCACCGGATTCAACACCGGACTGTCCGCCGTCCGGCTCGCGGCTCCCGTGGTACTCGACGATGGCGAGACCTACGACTACAAGTTCACGCTCACGGGGATCAAGGACGGTTTCAAGCAGTTCGTCGCGGTGACTTCCTACGATCTTGGCGACAACCGCATCGAACCGCTCGAGAGCGGCATCACCCAGAACGAACTCATGGTGATCTCGGGCCCGCGCGTCGGTGAGCGCACCGGGGGCGTCACGGTGTTCCCGAACCCGTACCGTGTCGGTGCGGCCTGGGACAGCCCGACGGCCGGCGTGCGCGAGCGCTTCGTGTGGTTCGCGAATCTGCCGGCTCGGGCCAAGATCCGCATCTACACGCTGGCGGGTGACCTCGTCTACGAGTACGCCTTCGATGGCGCCACGTACACGGGCGACAACGCGCGCGGCATCTACAACCCGGCAAGCGACCTGCCCGGCACGTTCTCGGGCGCGTCGTTCGGCTGGGACCTGGTCACGCAGCGCGGGCAGGCCGCGGCCACGGGTCTGTACCTGTGGGTGGTCGAGGACGAGAGCAGCAAGCAGACCCAGCGCGGCAAGCTGCTGATCGTGAAGTCGGATCGTGAGGGATTGCGATGAGCGCCGTGTCCAAGCATCGCTGGATTCGCCGGGCGGGACTCCTGCTGGCGCTGGGCGGACTGGCAGTGGTCGGCTGTGGCCGGCTGACGGGCAAGCTCACCGGCACGCGCATCGGGAATGAGCCGCCGCACACGGTGTTGTTCATCAGCGGCCCGGTCGACACCGTGAATCACGTGGTGCGCCTGCACTGGTTCGGCAGCGACCCGGACGGAACGGTCGATCACTACGAATGGCAGCTGATCAATCCCGCGGCTCCCGCCGACACGGCGTGGAACTCCACGACTGCCACCGATTCGCTGTTCCGGATCTTCACGCCCGCCGGCTACACCAAGCCGGTGTTCACGGTCCGCGCCGTGGACAATCAAGGTGCGATCGACCCCTCGCCCCCTCGCCAATTGTTCCAGTTCAGCAACCAGCCTCCCACGGTGCAACTCATCGTGCGCCCGCTGCTCAGCGACACCACGTTCGCTTCAGTGAGCGTGACCTGGACTGCGACCGACCCGGATGGCGAGGTGTCCCGGCTCAACTATCTGGTCTGGCTCGATGGCAACGAGGCGACGCCGGAGCTCACGACCGCGCGCGCGTTCACGATGCCGACCGCGAAGTTCCTCGTGAACGGCCAGCTCACGACGGGCCCGCGCACGCTGTTCGTGCAGGCGATCGACGATGGCGGTCGCGCGAGTGCGATCGTGAGTTGCACGTGGCAGGTGCGACGCCCGGTCACCGGACCACGGGCCCGGTTGCTGATCGTCGATGACGTGCCGCGCACGAATCCCGCCAATCTTCGCTTCGACACGCTGTACACGAATGCGGTCGCGCGCATCGGCATGGCGGCGGACCAGTATGCCGTACTGCGGCTCGACACCACTCAGCCGTTCAAGACCGCCACGGACTTCGCGCAGACGTTCGCACTGTTCGAGGGTGTCGTCTGGTACCGTGGCAATGAGACGTCACTATCGTCTCTGCTCCGGTTGGGTGAGTCGGGAATCGAGAAATACCTCGATACCAGCGGGAAGTTCTACGTCGACGGCCTGTATCTGGTGACGGGGAAGCTTGCCAACGGTGCGTTCTCCGAGGGATTCGTGCGCCGGCATCTCGGCAGCCGGGGTATGAAAGAGGCTTTCACGACCACGGGCGCGGACGCGGGGCTGTCGATCGGGTTCGGCAATACCGGGACGAGCGTGTTCCTGCCGCACGTCGACGTGCGCGGCACCGTGGCTCGGGACTCGATATACGTGCGCCAGCTGTTCGCCGTTCGGCCGGGTGAAGCGGGTGGCCTGCGGCAGTTCGACTATCTCGACCCCGGCCAGGTCGTGCTCTGGGGCGCGCCGGGCACGCTCACGCCCGAGGTTGCTCTCGGGGACAGCTCGGCGGTCGGCATCAGCGTGCCTCAGGTGGGAGGCGGCCGGGCCATCATGGTATGCATGGCACCTGGGGCCGCCTTCAACCCCGCGGGCGGGGCCGCTGCTGGCTCAGCGGCGCGGTTCATCACGAACATCTACAGGCACCTGGGGCTCGATCGATAGCCGGTCGCGGCGCTCGAACGCAGGATGATGCCTAGCAGAACATGGCCAGTCGAGTTTTGTTCTCCTAAAGGAGTCTTGCCGGCCAGGCATGCCATAGCCTCGGTGCAATAGCCACTTCAGGACCCCCGGACGCGGGTCCGAAACAGCCCGGAAACGTCGAAATTCCTTCGACTTGAGCCAGCTCCTTGCTATCATCCCGGTGGTCAAAACCCGGTCGTATCACCCCACGAACGGTCTCGTTCTGCGGTCTTGCGGGCCCTGCCATGCCCGTAGCTCCAGATGACTTCAGCCGGACATCCAGACCCCCTGATCGCGATTCACGGTTCGTTCTATCCACCTGCAACGAGGGGTTATCTCATGCACAAGATGTTCACCCGCTTCCTGGCCCTCGCCGCGCTCGTCAGCACGGCCAGCGTCGCCACGGCAACTCAGTTCCCGAACGCCACATGTCCGGACTCGGTCACCATCCGCGCCATCCAGGACGCCAGCCAGCTCTGCCATCCGATCGCCCCGGACACGGTCCGCGGCGTCGGCGGCATCATCATCGGCTTCGATCCCATCGCCACCGGTTTCGACGCCTACATCCAGATGACCGGCGGCGGCCCGTTCTCCGGGATCGACTTCTTCACGCACAGCTCGAACACGAAGGTCGCCCCCTACAACTTCGCGATCGGTGACTCGATCGTGGTGGAGTTCGCGGCGGTCGCCGAGTTCGCGAATGCGACCGAGGTCCTGGCCGCTAACAACAGCTTCGGCGCTCCGAACTTCATCGTGCGCAAGTTCTCTTCGGGCAACCCGCTGCCGCCATTCTTCGTCGGAACGTCGACCCAGCTGAACGAACTGCCCACGAACACGTTCGCGGAGCAGTACGAGCACTGCTTGGTCCGGATCAACGGCCCGCTGACCGTGGTGCGCACGTCGCTCACCGGTGGTCTGGGCCAGACCAACGCGTTCCTGTGCATCAGCGCGAGCGCGCCGAGTGACTCGGTCTACATCGACGGCACCAAGATCACGACCTACGCGCCGCCTCCGGTCGGCACGAACATCGTCAGCGTGCAGGGCATCCTGAACCAGAACAACCGTGGCTACCGCATCATGCTGCGCGACGGCAACGACATCGTCACATTCACGCCGCCGAACGTCTCGGATGCCTATCCACTCACGGACAACACGATCCTCGTGAAGTTCGACCGCAACGTCACGAATGCCTCGGCCACGAACCTCGCCAACTACTCGCTGGCGTCGTTCGGTTCCGTGCTTTCCGCGTCGATGCCGGCTCCCGATCAGGCCCTCCTCACCATCAACAACGGCCTGCTTCATGGCGATCTCGAAACCGTCACGGTCAACGGCGTTGTCGGCCTGGCATCGGGTGCGGCCATGACCACGCCCCAGTCGCGCACGTTCGTCAACGGCGTGCTGACGGCGGCTGAAGTCCAGGAGGCCGCCACCGATTCGCTCGCTGGGATCCCGTGCCTCGATCGTTCGCGTTTCGCGGGCGGTGGTGGCCAGATCTCGCAGGGCAATCTCGGGCCGCGCGCCACCATGGCCGGCATCATGAGCGGCCGCTTCGGCTCGGTGTACTACGTGGTCGATCCGGGCAACGGTCGTCGCTCGGGTGTTGCCGCATTCGCTCCGCCGGCCGTGCTCACGTCGGGTCACAACTGGCGCTTGGTCGGCCAGATCCAGGAGTTCTTCGGCGAGACCGAGTTCTCCAACATCATCGATGCCACCGACCTCGGCGTCGCCGCGATTCCGGCGGCCAAGAACGTCACCGTGCGTGAGGCCGCTCGCGACACGTGCGATTTCACGAACGTGCTCAACGATGGCGAGGATCACGAAGGCCGCCTGGTCAGGCTTACGAACGTCAAGGTCGTGCAGCGCTTCGCGACGCTGCCGACCAACGGCTTCCACGTCGCCGACCAGTCGTTCCCCGACACGATCTTCGTCGAGAACTTCAACGCCGTGCTCTCGCCGCTGGTCGCTCCACCGCTGGGTGAGATCGTCACGGTGACGGGCCACGTGCACTACACCGGTGGCAGCTTCCGCGTTACGCCGCGCAGCTATGCCGATATCATCGATGTCGGTGTCGCAGGCGTCGGTGGTGGTGCGGGCCGCATGTCGTTCAGCGTGTACCCGAACCCGGCTCGTCGGGCGACGATCAACTACTCGTTGCCGCAGGCGATGGATGTCGAGATCGGCATCTACGACGTCGCGGGCCGTCAGGTCGCGTCGCTGGTGAACGGTCCGGTCAAGGCTGGCCCGAGTTCGACAACGTGGTCGGGTGTGGACTCGGACGGCCGCAATGTCGGCGCCGGCGTCTACTTCGCGCGCATGAAGGCCGGCGGCCAGTCGTTCGCCGTCCGGACGGTGTACCTGGGCCGCTAAGACTCAGGTTCTGCTTCACAACGCACGCGGCCGGTCGTCCTTCGGGACGGCCGGCCGTCGCGTTTTCAAGCCGGTCATGGATCGGAGCGTATCTGCTCCGCCGGAACAGCATCGCGAGGGGGGCGCGGCTGGATACTCCTTGTGGGAGCGTAAGTTGCGCGCCTATTGGTGGCTGCCTATGATGCTGCGTGACAATGCTCGGCGACAGTCAGCACTCGTCGTCCGAGGGCGTCCCCGACCCGGAGAGCGTACCCACGTGAGTCCCCAGACCGTCCCGGAAGGCCGGCGTGTCAGCGAGTCGGCCACCGAGATGACGCAGTTGGTGCTTCCCCAGCACGCCAACGTGCACGGTTCCGTGCTCGGCGGCACCGTGATGCACTGGGTCGATCTAGCGGCGGCGATCGTGGCGAACCGGCACAGCCGGCGTCCCGTGGTCACGGCCGCGTTCGACGAGATGGCGTTCCTCGCACCCATCCAGGTCGGTCAGGTCGCGTTGATCCATGCCCGCATGACGCTGGTGGACAAGAGCAGCATGGAGATCCGTGTCGATGTGCAGTCGGAGGACGTACTGACGGGCGAACGCCGCCGCACCGGGACCGCCTATGTGACGTTCGTGGCGCTGGACCCGGTGACCCGGCGCCCCTCGCCGGTACCACCGCTCATCCTCGAGACCGACGACGAACGCGCCGAGTACGCGCGGGCACTCGAACGGCGCCGCGACCGCCTCGAACGCCGCAAGAAAGCCAAGGATCATTGACGCACCGGCGCGCTGAACGCCGACACGAACCTCGCCTGAGCAGCCGCAGGCCCTGCGGCCAGCTTCAAGCCGAGCTTGGACAACAACGCAGACGACATTCCAGACAACAACGTGGATCACAAGGAGGACGTCATGGCCATCTCGATCGTGGTGCCCCAACTGGGCGAGAGCGTTGCCGAAGGGACGGTGGCGCGCTGGCTCAAGGCCGTGGGTGACAAGGTGCGCAAGGAAGAGCCGCTGGTCGAGATCCAGACCGACAAGATCAATGTCGAGATCCCGTCACCGGCCGAAGGCGTGCTGTCGAGCATCGTGATCGCCGAGGGCACCACGGTGCTCGTCGGCACCGAGATCGGGCAGATCGCGGGCGCGGGCGAAGCGGCGGGCGCACCGGCTGCGGCCGCTCCGGCCGCTCCGGCCGCTCCGGCCGCGGCCAAGGCCGCCAACGCCGCCGCCGTCGCGACCGCCCCGGCCGTCGCGGTGGCCGCACCGAGTGCGGTGAACGGTCATTCGCAGACGATCGAGTCGTCAGACGGCCGTAATCTGTCGCCTGCCGTGCGCAAGATCATGCGCGAGCAGAACGTCAGCATGGCGGAGCTCGCGAACGTCGCCGGCTCGGGTGTGGGCGCACGCGTCACGCGCGACGACCTGCTCGACTATCTCAAGCACCGCACGGCTGCTCCCGTGACGACCATCGCAGCGACCAGCGCAGCGACCACCGCTGCGCCGGCCACCCAGGTGGCCGCGCCCAGCGTGCCCGCCAGTGTGCCCGCTTTCTTGCGCGGCACTGTTTCGGGCGCTGCCAACGCCGGCGCGCGCGAAGAGACTATTCCCTTCACGCGCGTGCGCAAGGTCATCGCCGAGAACATGGTGAAGGCCAAGCACACCGCTGCGCACACGCACTGCTTCGACGAGTGCGACATGAGCGCGATCGTGGCATTGAAGAACCAGTGGGCGCCGAAGCTCGAGAAGCAGGGCATCAAGCTCACGTTCATGCCGTTCTTCATCAAGGCGGCGGTGTTCGCGCTCAAGGAGTTCCCGTGGATGAACAGCTCGGTGACTCCGGCCGGCGATGCGGTGACGCTCAAGCATTACTACAACATCGGTATCGCGGTCGGTCGTGACGAGAAGGGCCTGATCGTGCCGAACTTGAAGGACTGCGACCGCAAGAACCTGGTGCAGCTGGCGGGCGAGGTGACCGATCTGGCGTCGCGCGCGCGCAACGACCGCCTCGGTCCGGACGACATCCAGGGCGGCACGTTCTCGATCACGAATGCCGGCGTGTTCGGTGCGATCAACTCGTCGCCCGTGATCAACGTGCCGGAAGTCGGAATACTCGGCGTACACAAAGTCGTCGAGCGCGCCGTGGTGAAGAACGGCCAGATCGTGATCGCGCCGATGATGAACGCTTCGATCGGCTTCGACCACCGCGTCGTGGACGGCGAGCTGGCGGTCAAGTTCCTGCGCCGTGTCTGCGAGCTGCTCGAGAATCCTGCTCTGTTGTGGTTCCACGCCTAGGACCCGAGGACTCCCGTGAACACGCTCAACGTCTGTGCGCTGGGGCCGACGCGCTACCGCGACGGCCTCGCACTCATGGACGCACTGGTGGCGTTGCGCGCGGCGGGGGAGACCGGGGACTGGCTCCTGTACCCGGACCATGAGCCGGTGCTCACGATCGGGCGCAACCCGAGCGCGGGGAACGTGCGCGCCGATGCCGCGGCTCTTGCACGATCGGGCATCGAAGTGATCGAAGTACCGCGCGGTGGTGACGTCACGTGGCACGGTCCGGGGCAACTGGTCGGATATCCGGTGGTCGCGCTCGATCGCGTCGACCGCGACCTGCACCGCTGGCTGCGCACTCTGGAGGACGCGCTCATCGCGGTACTCACGCGCTACGAACTGACCGCTCAGCGCGTGCCCGGCCGCACTGGCGTGTGGTTGTCGGAACGCGAGAAGATCGCCTCGATCGGCGTCGCCGTCCGCCGTTGGGTGGGCTATCATGGATTCGCGCTCAACGTTGCCAACTCGCTGAGCGACTTCGCACTCATTCATCCATGCGGCTTTCACGACATCGCCATGGTGTCGGTGGCCGACCGGCTGGGTGATCGCACACCGAGGCTGGCGGAAGTGCGTGCTGCTGTGACTTTGGAACTCGTTACAAGGCTTGGGTTTGACGGCGCCAGGGAAGTCGCGGCCGTCGATGTCTGGGTACTGGCGGGCATCGCTCGGACCGCCGATACATCCAAGGAAAGCCCTGGGATGACCCCGGGCTACACGGGAGGAACTTCAGCATGGTGACGTTGACGGAATCCGCGAGCCGCAAGCTCAGCGAACTCATCCAGCAGCAGTCCGAGCCGGTCGTGGGACTTCGGCTCACGGTGCATGCCGGTGGATGTTCGGGCTATCAGTACGGCATGGCGTTCGCCGAAGCCGAGCAGCCGGGCGATTGGGTGGGCGAGTTCGGTGGCGTGAAGGTGTTCGTGGATCCCGAAGCCGCACCGGTGCTGCAGGGTGTCGAAGTGGATTGGGTCGAGACGTTGCAGACCACCGGCTTTGCGATCCGCAATCCCAATGCCGTCAAGTCCTGCGGCTGTGGCAAGTCGTTCGAGACGCACTGATCCGTAAGCTCCGATACTAATTTCGGGAGGCGCGCGTGCGCATCGAGTTATTCACCGTGGATGAGGCCAACAAGCTCGCGAACGAGATCCGTCCGCGGCTGGAACGCTTGGTCATGAAGAAGCGCGAGTTCGACCGCCTCGAGCGCCGCATGGATATCCTGCTCGTGGCCACGTCGGGTGCCGCGCCCGAGAATCCCGACACTCTGGAGCTGCGCTCGCTCGAGGAGAAGCGCCGCCGTCTGGGTGAGTCGATCGGCAAGGGTGTGCAGGAGCTGACCGCCAAGGGCGTGCTGGTCAAGGACCTCGACCGCGGGCTGGTCGACTTCTACTCGCTGAAGGGCGACCAGCTCGTGTTCCTGTGCTGGCAAGTGCAGGAGCCCGAGGTGAACCACTGGCACGCGCTCGAGGACGGCTTCTCGGGGCGGCAGCAGATCAAGGAAGCCGGGCTGGAGTGAAATGACGCTCGCTTCCGGGCCGCCGATTGCGGGGCCGAGACCGTTCTCCGATTACGTCGCGCTCGACGCGGAGACCATCCGTGAGCGCACATGGGCGGCCAAGCGCCGGCTCGGGGCTCGCTGTGTCATCCTCGGGCATCACTACCAGCGCGAAGCGATCATCGAGTTCGCGGACTTCCGTGGCGACTCGTTCAAGCTGTCGCAGTTGGCCGCTTCACAGCAGGATGCCGAGTTCATCGTGTTCTGCGGTGTGCACTTCATGGCCGAGTCCGCCGATGTGCTCGCACAGCCGCACCAGCAGGTCGTCCTGCCCGACATCAAGGCAGGCTGTTCCATGGCCGACATGGCGACGCTGGAAGACGTCGAGGACGCCTGGGACCAGCTGTTGGCCGAGCACGGCGACACATTCACGCCCATCACCTATATGAACTCGACCGCCGCCATCAAGGCATTCTGCGGCGCGCGCGGCGGCGTGGTGTGCACTTCGAGCAACGCGAAGCAGGCGCTGGAATGGGCATGGGCCCGCAAGCCGCGCGTGCTGTTCCTGCCCGACCAGCATCTGGGGCGGAACACCGCGTACCGCATGGGCGTGCCGTTGGATCACATGGCCGGTTGGATCTGGCGCGCGTCCAAGCCGCGACAGGTCAACGCCCGGGCCTTCGAGTCCGACACCCGCATCGTCCTGTGGCACGGTTTCTGTTCGGTGCACGGCAAGTTCTCGGCCTCGTTGGTGGCAGAAGTCCGCGCTGCGGACCCTGCAGTGAAGGTGCTGGTGCACCCTGAAGTGCCGTTCGATGTCGTCCAGGCCGCCGATCTCGTGGGCTCGACCGAGTACATCATCGAACAGGTCCGCCAGGCCCCGGCCGGCACGAGCTGGGCCATCGGCACCGAGATCCACTTGGTACACCGGCTCGCACTGGAACATCCGGACCAGAACATAAGGTCGCTGCAGAAGAACGTCTGCCCGTGTGCGACCATGAACCGGATCGACCCGGCGCACCTGCTTTGGTCTCTCGAGAACCTTGCCGACGGCCACGTGGTGAACCGCGTGACGGTCGCTGACGACGTGAAGCGTGACGCGCGCGTGGCGCTCGACCGCATGCTGGCCTTGAAGGCCGGCGCGGTCGCGGACCCCGCCGCGCACTTGAAGGATTAGGACCTCTCTCATGAGCGAGTTTCAAGACAACACTGACGACACCCTGGTGAGCATCGGCGAACCCGGTACCACCACCCCGAGTATCGGTGTGTATGGCGCACCGCGCCCTGCGGTGCCCGAGCGTGTGCCCATGGCGCCGCGCACCAAAGGCTGCGCCTCGGGTGCGGGCGGAGTCGGCACCGTGGAGCCGGGTGAGTTCCGCCGGCTGCCGCCGTGGCTCAAGATCCAGCTGCCCGGTGCCGGCGACTACGCCGAGACCAAGGCGCTGCTGCGCGAGAAGAAGATGGTCACGGTGTGCGAGGAGGCGCGCTGCCCCAATCTGGGCCACTGCTGGGCGCGCGGCACCGCCACCATCATGATCCTGGGCGAGCTGTGCACGCGCCGGTGCGGGTTCTGCGCGGTGGCCCCGGGCCGCCCCAACGGCTACGTGGATTGGGACGAGCCGCGCCGGGTGGGCGAGAGCGTCGAGATCATGAAGCTGCGCCACACCGTCATCACGTCGGTGGCACGCGATGACTTGAAGGACGGCGGCAGCACGGTGTTCGCGCAGGTCATCGAGGAGATCCGCAAGCGCTCCTCCACGGTGGTCGAGGTGCTGATCCCGGACTTCCGCGGCAGCATGGCCGATCTTCAGCGCGTCATCGACGCGCACCCGGAGGTCATCAACCACAACATCGAGACCGTTGCCCGGTTGCATCCGATCGTGCGCCCGAGTGCGCGCTACGACCGCTCGCTGGAGCTGCTGAAGCGCGTCAAGGCGTCGGGCACCGGCATCAAGGCAAAAAGCGGCATCATGGTGGGTCTGGGTGAGACCGCGGACGAGATGACGCGCACGTTGGAGGACCTGCGCGCGCACGATTGCGACCTGCTCACGATCGGCCAGTACCTGCGCCCCTCGAAGATGCACCTGCCGGTCGTGGAGTACGTGCACCCCGATCAGTTCGCGGTGTACAAGGATCAGGCCATGGCGCTCGGCTTCGAGAGCGTCGCGAGCGGCCCGCTGGTGCGCTCGAGCTATCACGCCGACCTGCTGGCCGGCACGGTGAAGCCGGGGGAGACGAGCAAGAGCGGGTAGCGGCGAAGTCCCATGGAAGACGATCGCCCCCGACTGCGACTTGAAAGCAGTCGGGGGCGATCTGTTCGCAGGCTTCCTGTCCGCGCGTCTGCAGGCGCGCCGTGATGGCGCCTTCGCAGAGGTGTGCGGGTTCGCCGCCTGCGCGGGCTAACGGTACAGCGACTTCACCTGCTGCCATGTCGAGTGGCAAGCGGGAGTGGCGGCGTCTGGCGCGGCATCGAACAGCGTCACGGGCTGGTAGCAATCTCCATGATCGGTTCTCCGGGTGCAGCCCTCGGAGATGTTGATGGGGTGACTGTGTTGCCACGACACCCATCGGCTGTCCGTCCCACCCACTCCCGTCGTGAGTCGAAGATCGGCCCCCGCTCCGAATGGCGCCGTCCCTGGATTGAGGTCGATCCCGGACAAGAAGATCGTGGCCGGTTCGAGGCAGCCAGTACACGAGGTGCCCACGGTCTTGGTATGGAGAACCGTGAGCGCCATCGCGAAATACTCCTGACCGGCCGTGAGGTCCACTGGGAACTGAAGACCGGCGACGAAGCGGATCCTGACGTGATTCGGGCCCGATGGTTGCCCCACGAGGTACTGATCAACGCCTCCAAGTGCGAGGCCGTTGGACCAGTCACCACACGAGACCGAGCCCGCCGGCGGCGTCAGTTCGGTGCGTAGCGCGGTGCTTCGACAACCGAACGCTCCTGCCGTAGTGAAGGTCCACCACTGGGGAAGGTTCGCACTCACCGAGGCGATGTGGAGATATGCTGCGACGCCATAGACGCCGGATATGGCGGAACCCAGTTCGAACGATGCCACGAGGCGATCGAGCCCGGTGTTGACGTCGCAAGCGAACTCCTTGCTCTGGATTCCAGCGTCGCCGTAGCACTGGCCCCAGCGCAGTGCTACGCCGGGGCCGATCGAGCCCGCGTCAGCGCGTGCGCTGAGGAGTGCGAGCAGCACGCAGGCCGGCAATAGGTAGCGCATGGCTTGGTCCTTTGGTCTGGATCGGGTGAGGTGCTGGGTGCCGCCGGATCTTGATGGTTCCCTACCGATACAGCGACTTCACCTGTCCCCACGTGGAGCTACGCGTGGGCGTGACCGAGTAGGGCACGACGTCGAAGTAGGCGGTGGGGTTGTGGCAGAAAAAGCCTCCGCCAAACGCGCAGCGCTGCTGGATATTCACGGGATAGCCATTCTGCCATGACACCCAGCGGCTGCCACTGAAGTTCGCTCCGGTGGTCAGCCGGATCCAGGGATTCGTTCCCGGCACGATGTTCATGGCGGATAGAAAGATCACGGCGGGTTCGAGGCAGCCGGCGCAAGCACCTGTGCCGACAGTCTTGTTATGGGTCAAGTTCAAAGTGAACGCGTAGTACTCCTGGCCGGCGCTGAGATCCCTGGAGGTCGCAGTCGCACAACTCAGTACCGCCCGTGCATGGTTGGGGCCCAGATCGTTGCCGATCGAGTAGATCGCGAGCCCGCCGGCTGCTTGCCCGTCCGACCAATCGATACAAGAGGTGGCTCCCAAGGGCACAGCCTGTGTCGAATTCAGTGCGACGCTGCGGCAGCCGATCACTCCACCAGGGGCGCTGAATGACCACCACAGCGGAAGCGCTGCGCCTGATGTGCCGACATTGAGGTGGATCTCGATCCCGCTCACACCCAGTACGTCGGACGCCAACTCGAATGAGCCGACCATGCGCTCGCTGCCCGTGTTCACGTCGCAGGCGAAGTTCTTGTACTGCGCTCCGCCATCGCCGAAGCACTGGTCCCAGCGCAGGTTCACACCCGGTGCGGTCGGTGCTGCGGCATGCGCCGAGGTGGCGAAGGCGGCGACCAAGAGCAGGCAGGTACGAAGCGGCGAGCGCATGGAGCAGTCCTCGATGGTGGGTGTGGGCATGAGATGTCCGGAGGGCACCAAATCGAGGTGCAATTTACCACTTCGGTTCATGTGCCGACATCGGCTTCATGTCCCCACAAGAACGCTCAGGCCCTGGTCCAGAAGGGGAGCCACCAGCGCCGGACATCAGCTGGCCGACGAGGCGGGCGGGTCCCCGAACTCATTGCTGCGCAATGGGGGAGAGTTGCACAAGACTCAGGCACCCCTGGCGTGCGTGCGGCCAGCCGCCGGTCCGGTCCCGGCTGAGCAGGTGCAGTGGCGATAGATCAGGATGCGACTCGGCCGGCTGGGGCGGTGCCCCTGCCGGCCGAGTCGTGAGTCGGATGCGTCAGTAGTTCTCAGGGACGCGAGATATTCCCGTCGCCGTCCGAGTCCAGCCACTTCTTCCACGCCTGCTCGTTGAAGTCGCGGCCCAGGAACTCCTTCACCATCTGGGCGGCGGGCTTGGAGCCGCCGGCGGCGAGCACGGTCTCGCGATATGCCTTGGCGGCACCTGGCGCGAGCATGTGCTGCGGGTCGAACTTCGAGAACATGTCCTTGGCGATGACCAGCGACCACATGTACGTGTAGTACACGGCCGAGTAGCCGTCGAGATGGCCGAACGCGCACTGGAAGTGCGTGCCGTCCACGAATGGGAACGGCTGGTACTTCTTCACGAGGCCCGAGAAGATGTCGCTCGTCGACACTCCGGCCGGGTCCTTGTCATAGCACGCCAGCGACATGCCCGCGTACACCATCTGGCGGCGCACGAACAGGCCCTTGCCGAAATCGTTCGCCAGGTTCATTCGCTTCACGAGTTCGGCCGGGATGACCTTTCCCGTTTTCGGATCTTTCGCGAACGTCGCCAGGACTTCGGGGCTGCGCATCCACTCCTCGAGCATCTGCGACGGCGCTTCCACGAAGTCGTGTTCGGTGCGGATGCCACCGGTGCCGATCCACGCGCGCCGGCCAGCGAACATGTTGTGCAGCAGGTGGCCGAACTCGTGGAAGAACGTGTTGACGTCGTTGTACTCGCACAGGCCCGCGTCACCCGCCTCGCCGCCCGGCAGGTTGCAGACGAGTGCGGCCTCGGGGATCTGCTTGCCGGCCAGGCCCGTACGGATGTCGAACTGCGCCGCATGGTTGTACTTGTTGTCGCGCGGGTGCATGTCGAGGTAGATGCGGCCGGCCAGCTTGCCGCCGTCCCACAACTCGTAGCACTCGACCGACGGATCCCACACGGGCGCGTTCGGCACCCGCTTGAACTGCACGTCGAACAGCTTGGAGCTGATGTCCAGCACGCCCTGCTTGACCTGCTCATACGGCAGATAGGCGCGCAGGTCCTGCGAGTCGAACGCGTAATCGGACTTGCGCACCTGCTCGGAGTAGTACGTGAAGTCCCAGAAGTTCACGTCCTTGGCGTCCGGAGCGTCCTTCCGCTTGCGGGCCAGCAGTTGCTGGTACTCGCGCTTCTGGCGGTCCTCCGAGGCGGCGACGACGCGATCGATGAAGGCGCTGGCGGTGGCGGCACTGCCGGTCATCTTGTCGGCCATCACGCAATCCGCGTAGTTCGTGAAGCCGAGCGCCAGCGCCAGCTCATGGCGCTTCTGGCGCATGCGGTCGAGCACCTCGATGTTCTTGGGGTAGGCGCGGTTCTGGTAAGCCATGTAGATGCGGCGGCGCAGGTCTTCGCTCTTGGCGTAGTTCGACACCGGACCGTAGTCCGGGTACTCCAGTGTCAGCGTGATCTTGCCGTCGCTGCCCGGCTTGTGGCGGTCGATGAAGTCCTGCGGCAGGCCCGCCAGTTCGGCCGGCGTGCACGTCACCGTGCCCTTGTCTTCGCGGATGTTGCGGCCGAACTCCTGGCTGATCAGCACCAGCTCTTCCTGGAGCTTCTTGATCTTGTCGCGCGTCGCGTCATTCTTGTCGACGCCCGAGAGCTTGAAGTCGCGCAGCGACTTCTCGACGTAGTACTTGGTCTCCGCGTCGGCACCGTTCAGGTTCATGGCAGCAAGGGCGTCGTAGACCTTGCGGTTCAGCGACAGGTCGGTGACGAACTTGGAGATCTCCTGCGACAAGCCCTCGGCGGTCGCACGCGTGGCCGAGTCGGGGTTCGTCTCTTCCACGAGTCCGCTCTGCGAGCCGGCCATGTCGAGCTGACGCTGCACTTCGTCGAACGGAGAGAGCGTGTTCGCGATGGTGCGCGTACCCTTCACGGCGATCATCTTGTCGAGCGCGGTCTGCGCGAGCGCCATGCGGCGCTCGATGCGCGCCTTGAACTGCCCGGCGGTGGGGTTGCCGGTCCAGAACGGAGCGTTGTCGGCGGGCAGGGTCTGCGGGCTCTTGGCCGGCACGGCAGACGCGAACGGCGCGCCGAGCACCAGCAGGCAGGCCGCGGCGGCAAAGCGCACGAGCGGCGAGTGGGAACGCATGGAGGTCCTCCGGGGGATGCGGGGGTGAGCCGGACGGCTGGCGACGCGCGTCCGGGCGGATGAGTGCTTCACGAGCCCCGCAGGCTAGCGGTCCGCCCGAGGTTCGACAACGCGCGCGCGCCCGGCGCGGGGCAGCCCGCGCCGGGCGCGGCAGTTCAGCGCTTCTGCGGCCTCGCCGGGCGCATCTCGACGCGGCTGTGCATGGCGCGCGGGTTCGTGCGCAACAGGTCGACGACCATCTCGCCGACGTCCTCGGGCTGGAGCGCCCAATCCTGCTTGGCGGCGGCCCCGCGGCCGAAGTCCGTGGCCACGCTGCCGGGCATCAGATAGGTGACGCGGATGCCCTGATCGCGCACTTCCTGGAACAGCACCTCGCTGAAGCCGTTCACGGCGTGCTTGCTGGCGCAGTAGGCCGCCGCCGAGGGGAACGCGTTGCGCCCGGCGAGCGACGACACGTTGAAGATATAGCCGCCGCCGCGCTTGGCCATGCGCGGGATCGCCTCGCGCGTGCAATAGAACACGCCGTTCACATTGGTCTCGATGACGTTGTGCCAGTCCTCGAGTGCCATCGTGGCCACCGGCGCGAACAGGCCGACGCCGGCGTTGTTGACGAGCACGTCCACACCGCCGAGGTCCTTCTCGATGGCGGCGAACACCGCGCTCACTTGCTCGTGTTTGCGCACGTCACACGCGTACCCACGGGCCCCGTGGCCGATCTCGGCGGCGGCTGTGCTGGCGCTCGCCGCCTCACGCGCCGTGATCGCCACCGTGTATCCCTCATGCGCCAGTGCTTCGGCGACGCCGCGGCCGATGCCGCGATTGCCACCGGTGATCACGGCCACCTTGCCCTGTGCTGCCGACATCAAGTGCCTCCGGAAGAATGCGGGGTTGAGCGGAAGCGTGCCGGTATGTGCACGCTTCCTGCGCCCGCATTCTAGTGGATGCGGTCGCCGCCAGGAATCCTCGGGCGGGCTACCCGCTCAGACGAGGTCGCGCGGCCCGATGCGGCGCAGGAGTCGCGACTGGCCGTCGGCTTCGCGTCCGATCTCGACCAGCGTGCCGGGTGAAAAGGTCGGGTCCTCACCGACCATCTCGTGAGCCAGGCGGCCGAGCAGTGGCAGGTGTGCCACCACCAGCACGAGCGTGGACTGAGGCGCGGCCGTCAGGATCGCAGCGAGCGCGTCTGCGGGTTCGCTCTCGGGCACGAGCTCGTCGATCACGGTCGGCGTGATCATGAGCCCCAAGCCCTCGATCATCACCTGGGCGGAGGCCTTCGCGCGCATGTAGGGGCTGGTGAGTACGGCCGCCGGCGCCCAGCCCTCGGCCCGAAGCATCGCCCCCAGGCGGCGCAGATACACCCCGCCTTCGGGCAACAGTTCGGAGTTCGCGGCTTGGCCTGCGGCGAGGCCATGTCGGAGCAGTGCGAGGACGCGGATCATGGCGCACAGTAATGACCAACTATGGGAATAGGTCAAGTCGGTAATGCGAACGACGTGTATTCGTGAGTGCATCTCTACTTGCGTTGCGATCCGAGCGTCGCGCTCGACGCGTCGCTGTCCGGAGATGTTGGCCGCGGCCGCCGGAGGTGCGCGCTGCCACGCATGTTCCCAGGCGCGCTGCCCTCCCGGCCAGGGCACCCCGGCCACGCCCGACCGGCCGGTCCTGCACGCATTTGCACCACTGTGACGGCCCCGATAGCATCGTCCCCCATTCTCCATCGTACCTGGCTGGGCCCCGAGCGGCCGAGAGGAGCACCCCCGAGCATGAGCCGGTTCCTCGAGCAACTGCGTGACCGTGTGCTGTTCTTCGACGGCGGCATGGGTACGCAGGTCCAGGCGCGCGAGCTGACCGCCGAGGACTTCGGCGGCAAGCGCTGGGACGGCTGCATCGACTACTTGTCGCTGACCCGGCCCGACGTGGTCGAGAGCATCCATGCGGCCTACTTCGACGCGGGCGCGGACATCGTCGAGACCAACTCGTTCCAGGCCTCGCGCACCCGGCTCGAGGAGTGGGACCTCGGAGATCGCACGGTCGAGCTGAACCGCGCCGCCGCCGCCGCCGCGCGCCGGGTGGCCGACCGCTACGCTGCGGCCGACGGCCGCCCGCGTTTCGTGGCCGGCTCCATGGGACCATCGGGGTATCTGCCATCTTCCGAAGATGCCGATCTCGGCAAGCTGGCATTGGCGGACTTGGTGCCGTCTTTCCGCGCACAAGCGCATGGGCTGATCGAAGGTGGCGCGGATGTGCTCATTCTCGAGACCTGCCAGGACATCCTCGAGATGAAGGCGCAGATTCTTGCGAGCCGCGAAGCCATGGCCGCGACTGGGCGCAAGATCCCGATCCAGTGCTCGATCACGCTCGACCCGACCGGCCGCATGCTGCTCGGCACCGATTATCGCGGCGCGCTCGCCACGCTCGAAGCCATGCACGTCGACATCATCGGGCTCAACTGCAGCACCGGGCCGGATCTGATGCGCGACGCCATCCGTTACCTGTGCGAGAACGCCAGCACGCCCGTGCATTGCATCCCCAATGCCGGCCTGCCCATCAACGATGGCGGCCGCACGCTTTACCCGATGCGGCCGGAGCCGTTCGCCGAGTCGCTGCGCGAGTTCGTGCACGATTTCGGCGTCAGTATCGTGGGCGGCTGCTGCGGCACCACGCCGGAGCACATCAAGAGCCTGGTGGCGGCGATCGGCCATGGCACGAAGCCGCGCCCGCGTCCGGGCCGCAGCCGCTGGTCGGTCTCGAGCGGCATGACGGCCGTCGCGCTCGAACAAGAACCGCGCCCGCTGCTGATCGGCGAGCGGCTGAACACGCAGGGCTCGCGCAAGGTCAAGCGGCTGGCGTTGGAAGGCACGACCGAGGACTTCGTCCCGATCGCGCGCGAGCAGGTCGAGGGTGGTGCGCACGTGCTGGACCTGTGTCTGGCGCTCACCGAGCGCACCGACGAAGCCGAGCAGATGCGCCGGCTGGTCAAGAAGCTGTCGCTCTCGGTCGAAGCGCCGCTGTGCATCGACTCGACCGAAGCCAACGTCATCGATGCGGCGCTCCAGGCCTGCCCGGGATCGGCGATCGTGAACTCGATCAACCTCGAGAACGGCCGTGACCGCATCGAGGCGGTCATGCCGCTGGTCATGCGCTACGGTGCGGCGGTCATCGCGCTCACCATCGACGAGACCGGCATGGCGAAGACGGCGGCGCGCAAGCTCGAGGTGGCGCGCCGTATTCACGACATCGTCACCAAGGAATACGGCCTGCCGCCCGAGCGGCTGATCTTCGACGACCTGACGTTCACACTCGCCACGGGCGACGACGAGTTCACGCGTTCGGGCATCGACACCATTGAGGGCATCAAGCTCATCAAGCAGGAACTGCCGGGCGTGCTCACGTCGCTCGGTGTCTCGAACGTGTCGTTCGGGCTCGGCAAGGAAGCGCGCGCCGTGCTGAACAGCGTGTTCCTGTATCACTGCGTGCAGGCCGGGCTCGACATGGCGATCGTCAATCCGGCGGACATCATCCCGGTCGCGGAGTTGTCGGCCGAGGACCGGCGTCTGGCCGAGGACCTCGTGTTCGCCCGCCAGGAGCAGGCCCTCGCCGCTTACATCCAGCACTTCGAGGGCCGTAAGCCCGACGCACGCGCCAAGGAGGACGAGGCCGCCGAGTCGACCATGACGGTCGAGCAGCGCCTCCACCACCAGATCCTGCACCGCAAGCCCGTCGGCATCGAGGCATTGGTCGACGAGGCGGTGAAGAACCAGGATGCGGTCGCGGTGCTCAACACCGTACTGCTTCCCGCCATGAAGGAAGTCGGCGACAAGTTCGGCTCGGGCGAGCTGATCCTGCCGTTCGTGCTGCAGAGCGCCGAGGTCATGAAGAAGGCGGTCGCACAACTCGAGCGCTATCTCGAGAAGCACGCCGACGTCACCAAGGGCCGTGTCGTCCTGGCCACGGTGTTCGGTGACGTGCACGACATCGGCAAGAACCTCGTCAAGACCATCCTGTCCAACAACGGCTACACCGTGTTCGATCTAGGCAAGCAGGTGCCAGTGCAGACCATCGTCGACAAGGCTCGGGAACTGGACGCCACGGCCGTCGGGCTGTCGGCGCTGCTGGTCTCGACCAGCAAGCAGATGCCGATCTGCGTGGGTGAGCTGCACCGCCTCGGACTGAAGCTGCCAGTGCTCATCGGAGGCGCGGCCATCAACCGCAACTTCGGCCGGCGTGCGGCGTTGATCGACGGCGAAGTCTTCTACGAGCCCGGTGTGTATTATTGCAAAGACGCGTTCGAGGGACTCGATACCATGAACGCGCTGATCGAGCCCGCCACTCGTGACGAGTTGATGGCGCGCGTCAAGCGCGAGGCGTTCGAGTTCAAGAGCAAGAGCGCCGAGAACGAGGCGCGCTCGGCCGCAGCCAGCGCGCAGCAGCAGGACTTCAAGGTCTCGGTGTCGCGCGACGTGATCGTGCCCGCGCCGCCGTTCTGGGGCGCGCGTGTGACCACGACGGCACAGGTGTCGTTCGACGGCATGTATGCCGGGATGGACCTGAAGACGCTGTACCGTCTGCATTGGGGCGCGCGTGGCGATGCCTCACAGGTCGATAAGCTGGTGCAGGAGGACTTCGAGCCGCGCCGCCTGAAACTGCAGCGCGAGGCCAAGGACAAGGGCTGGCTGCGCCCGGTCGCCGTGTACGGCTATTTCCCGTGTCAGTCCGAGGGACAGGATCTCGTGGTGTATGACCCCACGGCGTTCACGCCGGGATCACTCACGCCGCGTGGCAAGATCGAAGAACTCGTGCGCTTCGCGTTCCCACGCCAGGACGACCGCGAGGGACTGTGCTTGTCGGATTACTTCCTGCCGTCGTCCAGTTCCAAGTTCGACGTGATCGCGTTCCAGCTCGTGTCGGTGGGCTCCGGCGCCGATGAGCTGGGCGCGGCACTCGACAAGCGTGGCGAGTACAGCGAGTCGCTGTTCGTGCACGGGCTGGCGATGGCCGCCACCGAGGGACTGGCCGAGTGGCATCACCAGCACATCCGTGCGGAACTCGGGCTCGATGCCGAACGCGGAAAGCGCTATTCGTTCGGCTACAGTGCGTGCCCCGAACTTGCCGATCAGGCCAAGCTGTTCACGTTGCTCTCGCCGCAAGAGCGCATCGGCGTCGCGCTCACGAGTGCGTACCAGTTGGTACCCGAAGCGAGCACCACCGCGTTGGTCGTGCATCACCCGCAGGCGAGCTACTACCTCGTGCGGGAGTGACGCGCGAAGGCTCGCGGGACGGTGAACCGGCGAGAGCCCCGGAACCGTCCAGGCGCCGGCGGCCCTGCCATCACGCCATCACGGTGTCAGCGCCCGACGGTCCAGCGGGCGATGCGCAGCGTGCTGCGTTCGCCGTCGCGCGCCGTCCACACCACGTAAGCGTGCTTGTCGGTCGGGGTCGCGGCGACTTTGGGGTGTGACGCCCCGCGAGTGCCGGGCAGCACGAAGCGTTCGACCAGCCGGCGTCCGGAAGACTCGACGCGCGCCAGTGTGAGTTGGTTTGCACCTGTGCTGTCAGCATCCATGGCCAGGAGCGTGCCACTCATGCCGGCTTCGCCGATATCAACGTGCACGGTGGGCAGTTTCTCGCTGGTCATCACGGTGACTGGCGTGGTGGTCGAGTCGATCGTCTCGGACGAGATCTGGCGGAAGTACACGCCAACGCGACCCTCGGCCCCGGTGAACCACGCCACGCGCAACGAGCCGTCACGCGACAGCACCATGGGCGGTCCGGAATGTGGACAGCCGCCGATCTCCCAGTTGTCGACTTGCAGGCGGACCGGTTCACCGCCCGGCCGGGCGAGTACGATATCGCGGATCTGGCCCGGGTAATGCTTACGGAATGCCGTGACCGCGACGCCGTATGGATCGACCACCAGACTCACCCGGCAGCACGGACAAACTCGCGACCATTGCGCCAGATTCTTGCTCCAGTGCGCGCCATGGTCGTCCGAGCGCGCGAAGTGGATCGAGGCGTCGTGCTCTTCGGACTCATCGGTGGTGAGACTGTCGCCACCCGGCCGGCTGTCGAGCCACGCGGCGTACATCTCGCCAGAGGGCTTTAGCGCCAGCGCATGGAAGGTGTGGCTGCCGGGGCCGTCGGCGCTGTCATCATTGATGGTGACCGGCGCACTCCACGTGCGGCCGCCGTCGGAAGAGCCGGCGAAGCGCAGGTCACTGGCGGGGAAGCGCTGGCCGGGCACGTCGACAGAGGTTGCCCACGCGATCCCGATCCGGCCCTCCGCATCGCACACCATGCGCGGCGAGGACTCGGCATGCAGGCGCAGTGGTTCTGCCGCGGGTGTGACCGGGACGGGCTCGGTCCAGTTCACGCCCTGATCGGCCGAGCGTGCGAACCAGATGCGAAAGCCCGAGCTGTCGCCCGCGACCCAACTGAGCAGGATGTCGTGCTTGACGGGGTCGAACAGGATGGCGGCGTCACCGGCCTGAGCGGCGTCGATGCGCGGAGGTTCGAGTTCGCGCACGGCCGACGGCCGCCCGGCACAGCCACTGGAAATGATCAGCGCCAGTGCCGCGAGCAAAGTGAACACTCCGGCGGGAAGGGCCGAAGCCCGCCCCGTGCCGGAAGTGTCGTGGGAGTGCTGTGAGATCTCGTTCATGCCGTTCAGGGTCCCGTGGTTCACCGGAAGTCGTACTGTAGCGCGCCGTACCACGTGCGCGGCAGTCCCGGAGCATACTCCTCGCCGCGGGCGGTGGTGTACTGGGAGGTCTCGGCGTGGCGTTCGTCGGCCCGGCGCCGGGCCCGGCAGAAGTTCCTTCGCTGCATTGGGGTCCAGCGGACTCCCATGGCAACATGGCCGACATGGACATCCAACCGGTCACACTCGAGGGCCGCCACGTGCGGCTCGAACCGCTCGATCTCGAGCGGCATTGGGACGGGCTGCGCGCGGTCGGCTTGGCGCCGGAACTGTGGCGCTTCACCGCGGCCAAGGTGCGCGATGAAGCCGGGCTGCGACTCTACTTCGACAAGGCGATCGAAGAGCAGTCGCGTGGCGTCACACTGCCGTTCGTGACCATCCAGCGCGCCAGCGGCCGCGTGGCGGGCTCGACGCGTTTCGGCAACATCGTGCGCGAGCACAAGCGCGTCGAGATCGGCTGGACCTGGCTCGGGCTCGAGTTCCAGCGCACCGCGCTCAACACCGAGGCCAAGTACCTGATGATGCGCCACGCCTTCGAGACCTGGCGCCTGAATCGCGTCGAATACAAGACCAGCTCGACGAATCTCAAATCGCAGAACGCCATGCGCCGGCTCGGCCTCGTGGAAGAGGGCACGATGCGCAAGTGGATGTACAACGAGGACGGCACCACTCGCGACACGATGTGGTTCAGCTGCATCGACGACGAGTGGCCGGCGATGAAGGCGCGGCTCGAGGGGTTCATGGCGCGGTAAGGCCGGGACACGGCCAGCCGGCACCCTCCGCGCAGGCCGCGACTCGCGGCTCTCGGCGGGGTGACGCTTCACTGCGGACCTTCCTGCGCGGAAGCCTACGCCACTTTGTCGAGCGCCTCGCGAACGAGGTGGGCATGGCAGAGCTTGTGGGCGCGCAGCGAGCCGCCCAGCATGAGCTTGAGCGAGTCGCGGTCGATGATCAGCTTGCGGGCAATGGCGTCGCGGTCCAGTTCGATGAGCAGTGCCGTGAGAACTCCGGGCAGCTCGGCGTGTGAACCGCTCCAGGTCGAGCGCATGTACTCACCGATGCGTTCGTGTCGGTCCTTCGCGAACGTCGCCAGGGCGCGCAGGTCGTCGAGGCTCACGATATCGGCCTGCCCGCTTGTGTCGCGCTGGGCGCGAGCCCTGCGGCGCTGCAGGATGTACCACACGACGACGGCCATGATGACGACGGCGAACAGCGTGAGCGGGATCAGGATCGCTGCCATGGAACCCTCCAGAAGATGGACCCATGGGTTCTCGGCGCGTCGGGGCTCGCCCTGAAGCCTCGATGTCGGGACTCGGGGCGGTGGGCAGATCGCCGCCTGACGCCGGATCAGCCCCGCCGGACCGCCTCGACGATTGCATCCGGTCGCAGGCGCGGCAGCCAATGGCCGACGCCGCGGAACACGGTCACGCGGGCCTCTGGCAGGGCGCGCCGCAACCACTCGACGTGCCGTGCGGGTGGCGTGACGCGGTCGGACTCCCCGGCCAGCACCGTGAGCCGGGCCACGAGCCGCGGCAGGTTGGCCTCGAGCCAGCGCATGTCCGTGCCGAGCGTGCGGAAGTTGCGGGCACTGGCATGCATCTGGGAGGGCACATACGCGAACAGCCGCGACGCCGTCCAGCCACCCGGGGGGCGTTCGGGATGCCACGCATCGGCGCGCAATGGCTGTGCGAACGGCATCAGCAGCAGCGACACGAAGTGGAACAGGACAAACCCGGCGGGGCGGCCCACGATCGGGGCCGCCGCATAGCGCGCGTTGCGCCGGTCCATGGCGGTGCACGGGGTGACCGCGATGACGTGGCGCACGAGCGTGGGTGACTCGATCGCCATCGCCATCGCCACCGCGGCACCGTAGGAGTGCCCCACGAGCGTGACGTCCGCCAGCTTGAGCAGATGCAGCAGCGTGCCGAGCGTGGCGGCATTCTCCGCGATGCCCAGCCGGCCCGTCGCGGCATGGCTCCAGCCGTGCCCCGGCCGGTCGATCGCGATCACCGTGTGGGTGCGCGCCAGTTCGGCGATGAGCTCGGGCGGGAAGTCGTTCCAGGTCCCGTTCGCACCATGCACCAGCACCACCGGCGGCCCGTCACCGCAGCGCGTGTAGTGCAACGACAGCCCGTCGAGCACGACCACGTCGCCGGCCATGGGGTATCGCCGGCGCACCCAGCGCGCATACAGCACATGCGCGAGGGGCAGCAGCAGCACTACGAGCAGCAGGATGACCAGCAGGGTCTGGACGAGAGCGAGCACACTTCATCATCGGTCTTCCGGGGCGCGGAGTGAAGGGTGCTGCGGGCCGCGGCCGGGGGTCGGCCGCCGCCCCGGGCCCGCGGGCGCGATTCGGGTGCGTGAAACGGAGACCCCCCGCGAGCGCGAGGCTCACGGGGGGTCGGATCTGCCGGGCTCAGTGGCGTACTACGCGTCGCGCGGGTCCACGATGTCGGCGTTCAGGCCGTAGTCCGCGATGGCCTTTGCGACCGTCTCGGGCTTGACCAAGGCGTCCTGCATGAGCGCGTGCAGCGTCGCGACCACCATGTGTTCGGCGTCGGTCTCGAAGTGACGGCGCAGCGCTTCGCGCGTGTCGCTGCGGCCGTAGCCGTCCGCACCCAGTGCCACGAAGCGATTGGGGATCCAGCGCGCCGGCATGTCGTTCACCGATTTGATCCAGTCGCTGGTCACCACGACCGGGCCCTCGGCACCGACCAGCGACTGCGTGACGTAAGGCACGCGCGGTGTCTGCGTCGGGTGCAGGCGGTTCCAGCGCTCGACCGCGAGCGCGTCGTTCCGCAACTGCTGCGCACTGGTCATGCTCCAGACGTCCGCCGCGACATCCCACTTCTCGGCCAGCATCTCCTGTGCGCGCAGCGCCTGCAGCATGAGCGGGCCCGAGCCGAACAGCTGCGCCTTGGTCTTCGACTTGGACTCCGAGCGGCGGTAGCGGTACAGCCCCTTCAGCAGGCCGTCGTCGATACCCTCCGGCTTGGCGGGCATGCTGTAGTCCTGATTGAACAGCGTCAGGTAATAGAAGATGTCTTCACCCTGCTCGTACATGCGCCGCAGCCCTTCCTTCACCAGGGCGGCGACTTCGTAAGCGAATGCCGGGTCGTACGCCATGCAGTTGGGTACGGCGCTGGCGAGCAGATGGCTGTGGCCGTCCTCGTGCTGCAGGCCCTCGCCATTGAGCGTCGTGCGGCCGGCGGTGGCACCCAGCAGGAAGCCGCGGCCGCGCGCGTCGCCGAACGCCCAGATCTGATCCATGGTGCGCTGGAAGCCGAACATCGAATAGAAGATGTAGAACGGGATCGTGCTCGCACCGTGCGTGGCGTAGGCCGTGCCGGCGGCGGTGAACGACGCGATCGAGCCGGCCTCGTTGATGCCCTCTTCGAGCAGCTGGCCGTCGGGCTTCTCGGTGTAGGACAGCACCAGTTTGGAATCGACGGGATCGTACTTCTGGCCGAACGGCTGGTAGATGCCGACCTCGCGGAACAGGACTTCCATGCCGAACGTGCGCGCTTCGTCGGGGATGATCGGCACGATGAGCTTGCCGTAGTTCGGGTCGCGGATCAGGTTGCGCAGCAGTTTGCCGAACACCATCGTCGTCGACACCAACTGCGCCTCACCGGTGCCGCCATCGAACTCGTTGAACACCTTGGGGCCCGGAGCGGGCAGTGCCTTCGAGCGCACCACACGCTTGGGCATGCAGCCCTTGAGCGCGTTGCGGCGCTCGAGCAGGTACTTCACCTCGGCGCTGTCGGCGCCGGGGTGGAAGAACGGAGCCTCGGGGATCTTCTTGTCCGAGATCGGCAGCTGCAGCGTGTCGCGGAACTTCTTCAGTTCTTCCAGATCGAGCTTCTTCTTCTGGTGCGTCATGTTGCGCGCCTCGGCACCGGCACCGAGCGTCCAGCCCTTGACCGTGTGCGCCAGGATGACCGTCGGCTGGCCCTTGTGCGCGACCGCTGCGGCGTAGGCCGCGTACAACTTGCGATAGTCATGGCCGCCGCGACGCAGGTGCTTGATCTGGTCGTCGCTCAAGCCCTCGACCATCTTGAGGAGCCGCGGGTCCGCGCCGAAGAAGTTCTCGCGGATGTAAGCACCCGATTCGATGACGTACTTCTGCCAATCGCCGTCGACCGTCTCGTTCATGCGGTCGACCAGCACGCCATCGTAGTCCTGCGCCAGCAGCGCATCCCACTCGCGCGCCCAGATGACCTTGATGACGTTCCAGCCGGCACCCGTGAAGATGGACTCCAGCTCCTGCATGATCTTGCTGTTGCCGCGCACCGGGCCGTCCAGGCGCTGCAGGTTGCAGTTGATCACGAACGTCAGGTTGTCGAGCCCCTCGCGCGAGGCCAGCGTCAGCGCGCCGGTCGCCTCGGGCTCGTCCATCTCGCCGTCGCCGAGGAACGCCCAGACGCGCGAGTTCGAGGTGTCGGCCAGCTTGCGCGCACTCAGGTAGCGATTGAAGCGTGCCTGGTAGATGGCATTCATGGGTCCGAGCCCCATGCTCACCGTGGGGAACTCCCAGAACTCCGGCATGAGCCGCGGGTGCGGATAGCTCGACAGCCCCTTGCCGGGATCGGTCTCGCGCCGGAAGTGGTCGAGCTGCGCTTCGCTCAGCCGGCCTTCCAGGAACGCGCGCGAGTACACACCCGGCGCGGCGTGCCCCTGGAAGAAGATCTGGTCGCCCGAGCCGCCGTCGTCCTTGCCACGGAAGAAGTGGTTGAAGCCGACTTCGTACAAGCTGGCCGCCGAAGCGTAAGTCGAGAGGTGACCGCCCAGGCCGTTGTGCTTGTGATTCGCGCGCACGACCATGGCCGCCGCGTTCCAGCGGATGATGCGGCGGATGCGCTTCTCCATCTCCTCGTCACCCGGGAACGATGGTTCCTGTTCGGGTGAGATCGTGTTGATGTAGCGCGACTGCACCAGGCCCGGCAGTCCCACGTTCAGCTGGCGGGCGCGCTTCAGCACGCGGCGCAGCAGGAAGTCCGCGCGTTCGCGGCCCTGGGACTCGACGACGCCGTCAAGGGCTTCCAGCCACTCGCGGGTCTCGACCGGGTCGCCGTCGGGCAGCTGGCGCTTGAATCCGATCAGCATGTTGAGGCTGAAACGTTCGGTCTCGCGGCGTTCGTTCAGGGCGGCGTGGTCCGGTTTCATGATGCTCATGGCGTCCTTGTCCTGCCGCCGGCAGTGGCGGCACTGGGGCCCGGCCACCGGGTCGCCACGCGAGGGTCGCGCCGAGGCGCCGGCCCTTGCGAGCCGGAAGGTGTGCGGGCACTGCCGAATACGGGTGGTTGAACGGCGGAGCATAGCGCCCCACGGCTGGGGGTCAACCGAGGTGGAACAGGTTGGCGGAAGTCGGGGTATGTGAGGGCAGGGAGAGAACTTTGTTCGCCACACGGGTTGTGCTGGAGACGGCGGAAGGGTGAGAGTTCAGTGCACCATGGCCGCGATGTTCACGACTTGGTGCTCGCGAGGTCTGGGGTGGCCGGTATGCGCGAGCCCGCGATCTGCCGGGCGCCGGTTCACAAAGTGAGCGGCGCCGTGCTCTTTTCGGTCAATTCGGCCGGATTCCATGCCGATGCACCGCCCGACCAGCACGTTTTCCCGCAGAACGGTGTTGCGGTGGCGTGGCTTGCGCCCCATCATCCCATGGTCACCCTGCTCGCCGGGGCAGAAGTCGCCTACGGTGGCAGACTGGGTACAAGGAAGTCCCGTCTGGGGGATGATCGATGAGTGCAGCAGCAACGATGACGTGGCCCGTCCTGATCCAGGGTGGGATGGGGATCGGGGTGTCGGGCTGGCCATTGGCGCGTGCGGTCTCGCAGCGTGGCCACCTTGGGGTCGTTTCGGGCACGGGCATCGACACGCTGTTCGTCCGCCGCCTTCAGGACGGCGATCTGGGTGGGCACCTGCGCCGCGCGATGGCGCGCTTCCCGATGCCCGAAGTGGCGGCGGCGGCGCTGCGCGACTTCTTCATCGAAGGCGGGCGCTCGACCGATACGCACTACAAGCTGCTGCCCATGTACCTGCAGGTCATGTCGCAGGCGCGCGAACGACTCACCATGCTGGCCTCGTTCGTCGAAGTGACATTGGCCAAGGAAGGGCATGACGGCATCGTGGGCATGAACCTGCTCACCAAAGTGCAGATGCCGAACCTGCCGACGCTTTATGGCGCGCTGATGGCAGGGGTCGACTACATCCTGATGGGCGCTGGCATCCCGCGCGAGATCCCGGGCGCCCTGGATGCGATGGCCGAGGGCCGCGAGGCCAAGCTGCGCTTCGAGGTCGAGAACGACACGACCGGCGTGGCCGAGTACTTGAAGTTCGACCCGGCAGTTCACTTTGAAGGCGCGGCGCCACCTGTGCTCAAGCGACCCAAGTTCCTGGCCATCATCTCGAGCCACCTGCTGGCGAACGTGCTGGCGCGCAAGGCGTCTGGCATGGTCGACGGCTTCGTCATCGAAGGACCTACGGCCGGCGGCCACAACGCGCCGCCGCGGGAAGACGTGCCGAACAACGACCGCGGCGAGCCGGTGTACGGCGAACGCGACGTGGTCGACCTGGCCAAGATGCGCGAACTGGGCCGGCCATTCTGGATCGCCGGTGGTGCCGGCAAGCCCGAACGCGTGCGCGAGGCACTGGCAGCGGGGGCTGCAGGCGTGCAGGTCGGTGGGCTGTTCGCGTTCTGCGAGGAGTCGGGCGTCGATCCCGAGATCCGCCGTTCGGTGGTCGAAGCGGCCTCGCGCGATGGCATCGATGTCTATACGGACCCTCTGGCATCACCGACCGGCTACCCATTCAAGGTGGTGCGCTGGGCGGGGGATCCGGCTCTGGGCGTGAAACGCGAGCGATTGTGCGACCTGGGCTATCTGCGCACGGCGTATCGCCAGGAATCGGGCGCACTGGGGTATCGCTGCGCGAGCGAGCCGGTCGACACCTATGTGAACAAGGGCGGGGAGACCTGTGCGACGACGGGTCGGCAGTGCCTGTGCAACGCGCTGTTCGCGACCATCGGCCATGCGCAGAAGCGCAAAGAGGGCGGGCACGAGCTGCCACTGGTCACGGGCGGCGATGACTTGAAGCAACTGTCCACGTTCCTGGCCGGCCGCACGAAGTACACCGCGGATGACGTCATGGATTGGCTGCTCGGGCCGCGTCCGATCGCGCAGGGCTGAGTCGAGCGAACAGGCTGTCCCGGCGGGCCGCAGCGGAGCATGCTGCGGCCCGCTGGCAATTCGGGTTCAGCGTGCTGCCGGAGAGGCGCACGCGTTCGTCGGCCGGACTGCCGCACGCGTGACGAGTGCTTCGGCGCCGGGCGGTATGGCGCTATGCTGCACGTTCGACCGGAATGCCCCGTACCCGGAGAAGCCGCCATGCCGCCCGTCAGCACCGCCCCGATGACGACGCTGTATCCCGCCCGAGCGGGCCTGCGCCCGGTGTCCGCCGAGGATCTGTGGACCGTGCCACGCGTCGGCGCCCCGACCCCGATGCCCGATGGCAGTGCGCTGGTGGTGCCCGTGACGCGCTGGAATCTGGACAAGAACGAGGCACGCACTCAGTTGTATCGCGTGCCGATCGACGGCGGGCCGGCGAGTGCCATCACTTCCGGCGATGTCTCGGCGAGTGAGCCGCGCGTGTCGCCCGATGGCAAGCGACTGGTGTTCACGCGCAAGGACGCCTCGGGCCGCGCGCAGCTGATGCTGATGCCCTTGGACGGTGGCGAGGCCCGCAAGCTCACCGAACTTCCGCTGGGCGTGTTCGACCCGCGCTGGCTGCCGGATGGTAAGGGCATCGTGTTCGTGACCACGCTCCTGAAAGGCCATCTGTCGCACGAGCTGACCGCACTCGAACTCAAGCGCCGCGCCGACGAACCGGTGAAGGCGCACGCCACCGAAGACCGGCTGTACCGCTACTGGGACACGTGGCTCACCACGGGCGAAGTGCCGCACCTGTTCGTCTACGACCTCGGGCGCGAGGTGATGCGCGATCTCACTCCTGAATCCACGGTGTGGTTCGAGTGGATGGATCCGTCGGGCCAGTACGACATCAGTCCGGACGGGCGTGAGATCGCCTTCGCGGCGACGACGTTCGATGCCAAGCGGTCGTTGATCCACGCCAATATCTACACGGTGCCCGTCACCGGCGGCGCGGTGAAGAACCTGACGCCGGATCATCCGGCCGACGACATCCGGCCGCGGTACTCGCCCGACGGACGCTGGCTCGTGTACGGCATGACGCACGATCCGGAGTTCTACGCCGACCGCATCCGGCTCATGCGCATCGAACGCAACACGGGCAAGCACGAGGAGTGGCTCGCGACCTGGGACGCGATCCCGCAGCACTGGGAGTTCGCCGCCGACGGCACGCTGGTGTTCGAAGCCGAGTACCACGCCCGCATGCGTGCTTACGCCTGGAACGGCCATAGCGAACCCAAGCCACTCACACAGGACGGCACGGTGTCCGGCCTGACGCCCGTTACCGGTGGCAAGGTGGCGTTCCTGCACCAGACGCTGAGCGCGGCCGCCGAGGTGCGGGTCATGCCGCAGTCGGGCAGCATTTCGGCGCGCGTGACGGCGTTCACGGAGGACGCCAGCGACAAGTACGGCACGGGAGAAGTGCGCGAGATGCTGTTCGAGGGCTCGCGTGGCGAGAGTGTGCAGATGTTCATCGTGCTGCCTCCCGGATACGAGGCGGGCAAGAAATACCCGCTCGTGCACATGATCCACGGCGGCCCGCACGGCGCGTTCGGAGATCTGTGGCACGCGCGCTGGAATGCGCAGGCGTTCGCAGCCCCGGGCTATGTGGTCGCACTGGTGAACTTCCAGGGCTCCACCGGCTGGGGACAGGATTTCGCGCAACGCATCGAGGGCGAGTGGGCGGCACGGCCCTATGAAGACATCATGAAGGCCACCGATGTGCTCATCGCATCCGGCCTCGTGGATGAAAAACGCATGGCCGTCACAGGTGGCAGCTACGGTGGCTACATGGTGTCGTGGATCGCCGGGCATACCGACCGCTTCAAGTGCATCGTCAATCACGCCGGCGTCGCCGATCTGACCGCGCAATACGCGAGCGACGTCACGCAGGGTCGCGGAAAGGCGTCGGGCGGCGAAGCCTGGGACGGGCTGGAGAACCAGGACGCCTGGTCTCCCATTCGCTTCGCGCACGGGATGAACACCCCGATGCTGGTGATCCATGGCGAGCGCGACTACCGCGTGCCGGTCGGCCAGGGGCTCCTGATCTACGGCATGCTCAAGGCCAAGGGCGTGCCGGCACGTCTGGTGTACTTCCCGGACGAGAACCACTGGATCCTGAAAGCCCGCAACTCGTTGTTCTGGTACAAGGAAGTTCACGCTTGGCTGTCGAGGTGGCTCGCCGGCTGACCGCGCCGCCCGCGGTCGTCGCCGCCCAAGTCGCGCGCGTCCGGTTGCCTCCCGGATGCGCGCGTCGTTCAGGGGGCCGGGTGCTAGCCTGCGGCGTGCATTCGAGCCTAGTCGCTGCCGCGCACGGCCCCCCGCGCTCCGGGTCCACGGGCGCGCCATCCCCGGGAGAAGTCATGTTCCGTCCACGTGTTCTCGCCACAAGCCTCGCGAGCCTCATGCTGCTCGCATTCGCCGCCCTCGCGCCGCGCGTGTACGCCGCCGAGCAGGCCTCCTGGATGCGTTATCCGGCGCTGTCACCCGATGGGAAGACGGTCGCGTTCTGCTATCGCGGCAATCTGTGGAAGGTCGCTTCCACCGGTGGCGTGGCGACGCCACTCACGGTGGGGCTGTTCCACAACACGTCGCCCGTTTGGTCGCCCGACGGCTCGCGCATCGCGTTCGCGTCCGAGCGCAACGGCAACTTCGATGTCTATGTGCTGGCGGCCGAAGGTGGCGAAGCAACGCGGCTGACGACGCACTCGGTCGACGAGATGCCGGCGAGCTTCACGCCCGACGGCAAGTCGGTGCTGTTCGCCGCGGCGGTGCTCGATGCTCCGCTCAACGCGCAGTTCCCGCACAACGCACAGCCGGAGCTCTACCAAGTGGCGCTCACCGGCGGCGCGCCCCGGCAAGTCCTCACGACCACGGCGATCTACGCGCGCTATGACCGCGCCGGCAAGCGGCTGGCGTACTCGGACCAGTCTGGCTTCGAGATGGAGTGGCGCAAGCACGACCATTCGTCGTTCGCGCGCCAACTGTGGCTCTACGACGTTGGCGCGAACAAGCACACGCGACTCACCGCGCCGGGAGCGGATCACCGCCAGCCGGTGTGGGCCCCGGGTGACGATGCGCTCTATTACCTGGGCGAGGACAGCGGCACGTTCAACATCTGGAAGCTGTCGCTGGCAGACCCCTCGCACCCGCAGCAGGTCACGAAGCATACGGGCGACCCGGTGCGGTTCCTGTCGGTCTCGAGCACGGGCGACCTCTGCTACGGCTGGGCGGGGCAGATCTACGTGCGGCCTGCAGGTGCAGCCGAGAGCCGCAAGCTCGACGTGCTCATCATGGCCGACCGGCGCAAACGCCCGGTCGTGCCGCTCGACGTGAGCGGCAAGGCCACCGAGTTCGCGGTCTCGCCGAACGGCCACGAAGTGGCGTTCATCGCGCGCGGTGAGGTGTTCGTGGCCTCGGTCGAGCATGCCGACACGCGCCGCATCACGAACACACCCGAGCAGGAGCGCTCGGTCAGTTTCTCGCCCGACGGCAGGAGTCTGCTGTACGCCGCTGAGCGGGGCGGGCGCTGGAAGCTGTTCCTGTCGCGCCTCACGGATCCGGCCGAGCCGGACTTCTACAATGCTTCGGCGGTGCGCGAGTCGTTGGTGCTGGCCACGGATGCCGAGGCGTTCCAGCCCCAGTGGTCGCCCGACGGCAAGGACATCGCGTACCTCGAGAACCGTGTCACGATCAAGGTGCTCGACCTGCGCACCGGTGCGACGCGCGTCGTGCTGCCGGGCAACCTCAACTATTCCTACTCCGACGGCGACCAGGCCTTCGAGTGGTCACCCGACGGCAAGTGGATCGCGGCCCAGTTCCTGAGCAAGGACCGCTGGTCCACCGAGGTGGGCATCGTGCCCGCTGCGGGCGGCAAGCTGGTGAACGTCACGAACAGCGGCTACGAGGATGTGTATCCGCACTGGGCGCGCAAGGGCGAGGTGCTGTTCTGGGGCACCGACCGGCAGGGTCTGCGCTCGCATTCGAATGACGGCCGGCAGAATGACGTGTACGCGGCGTTCCTGACGCGCAAGGCATGGGACCGGTTCAACCTCGACGAGGCGGCGTACGCGCAGTTGTTGGACAAGGAGAAGAGCGGCGACAAGCTGAAGGGCAAGACCGACGAGGGCAAGGACAAGGTCGCCAAGGACAAGACCCAGGCCACGCCCGCGATCGCCCTCGAGCTCGATGGGCTTCAGGACCGGATCGCACGGTTGTCGCTCAACTCGTCGGATCTCGCGGCGGCGGCACTGACACCGGATGGCGAGACGTTGGTCTATCTCGCAAAATACGACAAGGGCTACGACCTGTGGAAGTACACGATGCGCAGCAAGGAAGTGAAACTGGTCGCCAAGCTGGGCGCGGAGGAAGCCGACCTTCGGTTGGACGCGGAGGGCAAGAAGGCAGTGGTGCTGGCGGATGGCCGGCTGTCGGTGATCGAACTGGAGTCCGGCAAATCCGAAGCGGTTGCCGCGTCCGCGCGCATGGATCTCGATGAAGACGCGGAACGCGCGTACTTCTTCGAGCACATCTGGCGGCAGACATTCCAGAAGTTCCTGGACCCCGGTATGCACGGCATCGACTGGCAGAGTCTCAAGTCGCACTACGCCGCGTTCCTGCCGGCGATCGACAATAACCGGGACTTCGCCGAGATGGCGTCCGAGATGCAGGGCGAGTTGAACGCCTCGCACACCGGCTGCCGGTTCCGTCCGGTGCGCTTGGACGGGGACGAGACCGGAGCGCTCGGGCTCTTCCCGGATGCGACATACACGGGTGCAGGCGTGGCGATCGCCGAGGTGATCGACGGCGGTCCGCTCAAGGCCGCGGGCAGCAAGGTGCGAGCGGGCGTGGTCATCACGTCCGTGGACGGAGTGACGATCGCCTCGGGCGCGGACTGGTATCCGCTCTTGAACCGCAAGGTGGGCAAGCCCGTGCGCCTGGGGCTGCTGGACCCCAGGGGCAACACGCGCTGGGAGGAGACCGTTCGGCCGGTGGCCTGGGTTACGCAGCAGCGCCTGCTCTACCAGCGCTGGTGGCGTTCGCGTCGCGACATGGTGGCCAAGCTCTCAGCCGGCCGGCTGGGCTACGCGCACGTTCGCGGCATGAACGATGGCGCGTATCGCGAGGTGTTCGACGAAGTGTTCGGCCGCAACGTGGAACGGGATGCGATCATCCTCGACACACGCTTCAACGGCGGCGGCAACCTGGACGAAGCGCTCACCACGTTCCTGAGTGGCAAGGTGTTCGAGACCAACGAGCCGCGCGGGCAGGTGCTGGGTCACGAGCCCTCACGCCGCTGGACCAAGCCGTCGTTGGTGGTGATGAGCCAGGCCAACTACTCCGACGCGCACTGTTTCCCGATGGCCTACACGCAGCTCGGCATCGGCGAGACCGTGGGCATGCCGGTGCCCGGGACGTGCAGCTCGGTGTGGTGGGAGCGGCTGCAGGACAAGGATCTGGTCTTCGGCATCCCCATGGTCGGCATTCGTGATGTCGATGGCGACATCATGGAGAACAAGCAGCTCGCACCGACCTACCTGGTCGAGCCGGATCCCGCGAAGTGGTCGGCGGGCCGCGACGAGCAGCTCGAGAAGGCCGTTGAGGTGTTGCTGGCAAAGCTGCCGAAGAAGTAGGGGCGAGTTCCACACGCAACGGCCCGCGCTTCCACCATGGAGGCGAGGGCCGTTTGCGCGTGTGGCGAATCCACACGGCCGACCGCTATTTCCGCTTGGCCGCCGCGTCGCGCAGGAGCACCGCCGCGAGGTGCGCGCCCAGGAACGTGAGCACGAGCATGCTCATGATGTTGTGCGCCGCGCTCACGGTGGTGGCGTATGCGATCGGCTCGGCGCTCTTCTGCGCGATGCGCACGGTCCACCATGGCAGCGCGAGCGCGAGGCCCGTGCCGAGCGTGACAGCCATGCTCAGGGCGGCGATCAGCCCGAGCGCGTAGTCCATGCGGCTGCGGAACGGCGCGACGCGCGACCAGTGCTGGAACTGGTAGATCGCGTAAAGCAGCGTGAGGACTGCACCGACGGCGACGTGCAGGGTCTCGCCCGGGGTGCGGCCCGCAGCCAGTCGCATGATGAAGATGAACAGCCCGCCGGCGGCCTCGAACGCCAGCAGCCCCCACAGCAGCACGAGCAGTGGCGCGCGCAGGCGGCGGTCGCGTGCGCGCGCCGGCGAACCGAGCGTGGAAGTCATCGGGTAGGTATCGCGAGGTTCAGGCGATCCGTCCGCTTCGCGCCGGAGTGGAGGTCCGCTGGCACGCCGCGATCAGCCCTGCGGCACCAGATAGCGCAGCGCGAAGATGAGTTCGCCCGAGCCGATGCTGATCGTCCACAGCACGAGAAAAACCCACATCAAAGCGGGCCGTTCGCGGAAGAACCAACGGCCGGCCTTGGCCTCCTGGTAGGCGAGCGTGCCGAGCACGACGAACACCAGGTAGGCGACCAACGACAGCAGTCCATGCGCGGCATAGCCGATCTTCATGGTTGTCGACAGCACTTCGGTCGCCCCTGGGGCGGACGCGGCGGCGCTGCGGTTCGCCATGTACATGACGTTCACCAGGGCTTCGAACAGCGAGACCACGATGAACAGCGCGAACGGGAATGGCTGCCGGTTCCAGTTGCGGCGCACCACGAACAACACGCCCGCGGTGACGAACAGCTCGGAGACGGCGCTGAAGATCGAGAACGGAGGGATGTGCATGCCATACACGTTAGCGGTGCGGGCGGGGCCGCCGCAATCGGTGGAATTACGGAGAGTCGCGCTTTCTGGTCGCTGGCCTGCGTTCACGGCTTCGATCCCGATCGGGTCGGCTCGCTCCGCCGCGCCCGCGGAGCCGCGAGCCGGCGGCCACAGCGGCGCACCAGCAGCTGATGACGCCGGCGCGCCCCTTGTCGTACGCTGCCAGACATGGCGATCCCTGATCACTTGAAGAAACTGCTCCTGGACTGCGACGTCGAGACCTATCGCGCGTCGGGGCCGGGCGGGCAGCATCGCAACAAGACCGAGTCGGCCGTGCGGATGACGCACCGGCCGAGTGGCATTGTGCGCGTCGGCACCGAGCATCGATCACAGCTGCGCAATCGCGAGCTGGCGCTCGAACGAATCTGGAAAGCGCTCGAGGCGAAGAAACGCAAGCCCAAGCCGCGCATCGCCACCAGGCCGGGCAAGGCTGCGAAGACCCGCCGGCTCGAGAGCAAGGCGATCGATTCCAGGAAGAAACTGACGCGCCGGAAGCCGGCCGGAGACGAGTAGCCCGATGAATCCCAGTCCCTGCGGTGCGGTTGGTGGCTCAGAGAGTCTCGAATACGGGTGCGGCCACGCGGCGCTGGGTGGAGTGCTCCGGGGCGTGCGATAGACGTGCATGTCATCCATTCCAAGCGCAAGGGAAATGGCCACATGGAATTCGGCAGGCGCGATCCAGCGTGCTCCGTGTCCGGCCGGGACATCGGTAGTTCTACGCACAGACCGCAGCGTGTTCGGTCTCCTACAGTGTTCAGGTTGGAGTGGCATTCGACTCGGCGGTATCCGCGCTCCTGTCCGCGGCGCCGATCGAGGAGTGATTCGCTTCACGTCGTCACGGACGCATTGGTTTTCCTGTGCCTGGTGCCGATAGTCTCCCGTACATCACCTGCATTGCCGGATGCGATGCAACGGACTCGATCGAAAGGGATTTCATGATGTTCACTCGCCTGCTGCGCACTCTGCCGATTGCGGTGCTTCTTGCCGCCCTGCCAAGCCTTGCTCCCGCGCCCGCAGCCGCGGAGGAGAGCGCCGTCTCGGCGTTCGCGGACACCACCAAGCCGGTGACGTTCCTGAAGGAGACCGTCGTGACGGGTGCGCGCTATCCGCGCCGGTTCTACGAGTCGCCGCAGGCACTGTCGTTCGTCTCACGCACGCAGCTGCGCGAACAGGCCCCCATGGTGCGGGGTGACGTGCTGCAGCAGTTGCCGGGTGTCGACAACTCGAAGGACAGTCCGTGGGAGCAGCGCATCGTGCTGCGAGGGCTCTCGGGCCAGCGCGTGCTGGTGCTGGTCGACGGCATCCCGATGAACAGCGCGCGCGGCAACGGGCCGCACCCGTCGTTGGTGCCGCCGTCGATGGTGGACCGCGTCGAGGTGGTGCGTGGGCCGTCGTCCGTGTCCTATGGTTCGGATGCCATCGGTGGTGCGGTCAACATCATCACGCGCGACATCCCGGCCACGGCCGAGAAGACCGGCCGGTTCATCCCGGGCTCCGTCAGCTACGACTACGCCAGCGCCGACCATCTGCAAGGGGTCCAGGGCGAGCTCCGGCCGCACGCCGGCAAGCTCGGCATGCTGTTCTCGGGTGGCTACCACAAGGCGGATGACTTCGAGGCGCCTTCGGGCAAGGTCGCGAACTCGAGTTACAAGGACTGGAACGCGGTCGCGAACATGCGCTACACGCTGTCGGACCGCTTCACCCTGCGCTCGGGCTATCAGGCCTACCGGGCCAAGGACATCGGGATCCCGGGGCTGTCGTTCGCATTCCCGGGCGCCTCGCAGCTGTTCGCGTTCTCGTACTACGACCGCGACATGCTGCACCTGACGCTGGACGAGAAGTACCAGAACTCCTGGCTCGAGAACACGCGCATCCAGGCCTACTGGCAGCGTGAGCGCCGCAACTTCTTCTCGGCGCAGAACCTGTCGGCGTCACAGGTCAACAACTTCGGCGTCGCGCCGAGGCCCGGCATGTCGTTCGTGCTCACCGATCAGGACCGCTTCTTCGACCTCAGCACGATCGGCGCGCAGATCCAGCTCACGAGCAAGCGCCACGAGGGCTATCGCTGGACGGCCGGCCTCGATGCGGCGAGCGATCGCACGAGCGGTGACAACGTGCGGCGGCGCACCTACCACTTCCCGAGTGTCGCGGGCCCGGACTCCGCAGGGGTCACGGCCGTTCGCAACACCCAGTCGGTGCCGGACGGTCAGTTCGACAGTTACGGTGCCTACTTCCAGAACGACTGGTACCTGGCTCCCAAGTGGACGCTCAGCACCGGCGCGCGCTACACGCTGTACCACTATGTCGCCAAGGCCGGCCCTCTGGCACCCGGGTTCACCTTCAGCGAGCGCAGGCAGGAGAACAACGCGGCGAGCGGTTCGCTGGGTCTGGTCTATGAACCGATTACCGACCTGCATGTCTCGGCCAACATCGCGAATGGTTATCGCCAGCCGAACGCCCAGGACCTGTTCTTCGATGGCGCGGCCAGCGTGGGCTTCGTGGTCGGCAACGCTGCTCTCGAGCCAGAGACCGACGTGTCGTACGACCTCGGTCTGCGGTGGGGGCGGGGCTCTGTGGCGCTCTCGGGCAATGCCTTCCTGGCGTCGTTCAAGAATCTGATCGACGCGCTGCCGGTGGCGCCGGTGCCCGAGGCGCAGGGCCAGCCGACCTATCAGTACACGAACATCGCCGAGGCCCGCATGTGGGGTGGTGAGGTCGAGGCCGAGATGATATTCCTGCGCGAGTTCCGCGCCCGTGCCACGATCGCGGGAACGGTCGGCGAGATCACCAGCGCCGACGCGATCAGCAAGCTGTATGGCATCTACGCCTCGCCGGGTCAGGACCGCGCGCCGCTCACGGGCGTGCCGCCACTCAAGGGCAGCATGAGCCTGCGGCAGTCGCGCGAGGTGGGCGAGACGCAGGCGTGGCTCGAAGCGGGCTCGCGCTGGTCGTGGCGTACGAACCGGCTGCCACTGCCGACACCCGGCGTCAGCCAGCTCACCGACTTCAAGAAGGAGTGGATCGTCGCCGACATCGCACTCGGCGTGCGCACGCCGGCGGGTACACGTGTCATCGCCGGTGCACGCAACGTCACGGACCGGAAGTACCGGCAGGCGCTCGGCTCACTCGACGAGCCGGGCCGGTCGTTCTACGTGTCACTGAGCTCGGATTTCTAGCCCGTTGACCGATTCGAAACGCCATGCGGCCGGTGGGCGAACTTGCCCGCCGGCCGCATGTGCGTTCGTGTGGGCGGCGCCTCACTGCCAGCGTACGACGCTCGCGCTGAGATAAAGGAGTCCCGGGTCACCGGCCTTCGGGCTCACCTGTGCGGCGTCCTCGTACCAGACGTCCACGATGGCATCGCCGCCCAGCTTGCGGGCGCCCTTGATCGCCCAACTGTCCAACTCGCTGACCGCCATGCGGCTGCCGGCGGCGAGCACATGGACCTCCCCGATCGTCTCGTAGGCGCGATCCGGTGATTTGCCGCGTTCGTAGATCGCAACCGGGGCCAAGTCGGGCTTCGCACGAGGCCGTCCCGCAGCCGTGTATTTCGTCGTCACGCGTGGCTGTGGCGTCGAGGCGTCGCAGGAATACATGAAGCTCGCGAGCAGGGGACGTGAAGGGGAATGCAGCTCCATGGCCGCCGCCGGCAGCAGACAGAGCGTGGCGAGCGCGAGGCGATTCAAGAGCAACGGCATGAGGTCCTCCTCATAGTGGAGCGACACAGGCCTGGGGGCCGACATCATCATGCCTCAGGCGGTGAGGCCTTCGCCACCGTGGAATGCGCATCGCAGGGGGTTTCTGTTTCCGTTGCGAACCAAGCTAAACTCCTTGTGCGGGCCCGGGGCCCGCGGAGTCGAAGTTCCCCGGACCGCCGCGCCCCGTCATGCCGACAGGAGTCCCCTGCGATGAACCGCCCGCGCACCCGAAACCTCGCTACTGTCGCACTGCTCGCGCTGCTCGCCAGCGCCGGGCAGTTGCCCGTGCGCGCGGACGGTGCGGACTATGACGAATCCGCCAAGCCTGCCGGCCGCGACCTGGTCACGCAGCTCTCGACCGTGAGCCAGTTCGACTCGCTGAGCGACACCCGTACGGACAGCTTGCGTTGCTCGTGCGCGGCCACGCTGAACGCGTACCTGCTTCTGGGTGGTGATTTCGGCGCGGTTGCACGTGAGCTCGGCGTGAAGCCAAAACTCACCTATGAGAACCTGCATCGTGTGCAGGATGTGCTTTGCAGGCAATCCGATCGCGATGGTCGGGGCGGTATCCTCGCCACCGCCGAAGCCGTGTATGACACGAGCGATGCGCTGGTGGACTGGAGCATGCGAGGCGACGACGAGTACCATCTGGTGCTGCAGAAGCTGAAGATGAACGCCGAGCGCATCTACGGACCGACGCGCGCGACGGCGAATCGCAAGGGCGAGCGGATCATGCAACTGCTCGCGGAGGATTCGACGCGCGTGTTCGTGGTCGGCGTCTACGAGGACATGGACACGCGCACCATGCACGAGCTGACCGACGGCACGCCCGGCAACCACTACGCGCTGGCTTTCTGGTACGACGGGGCTTTCCACGCGATCGACTCGTGGCGGCCGCCGGGGCGATCCGGGCTGGTGCGCTGGTCGGACGAGAGCGCGAATGCCATGCTGTTCGACACCCGGAACGCCATCTACTGGGTGTCGCGGCGCTGACCGTGGCGCAGCCGTCAGGCCGCCGTTGCCTCACCGAGGGGTCCGGGCGCAGATATCTCGATGGGGCAGTAAGTTAGGCCATACGCCGAGGCCTTCTGGAGGGCTTGGGCGCGGCCGGAAGCCGGTTGCGAATGGACACGAACATGCGCCGGGAACCTTCCCCGCTCCGGGGAGATTGGGATGAACATGACGCCGCCGCCTGCCGATAGATTCGACAGTCCCAGAATGGAGCCCCGGCTTCCTCCTGGGCAGTTGAAGACCGACAAATGGCCAGTGCTTCACTATGGCTCGGTGCCGCGCATCGACCTGGCAACGTGGGAATTGCGCGTCGATGGCCTGGTGGAGCAGCCCCTGCGCTGGACCTGGGATGCGTTCCAGAGCTTGCCGCGGGTGCAGGTGTTCTCCGACATCCACTGTGTCACGCGCTGGAGCCGGTACGACAACCTCTGGGAAGGCGTTGCTCTCCGGGAGGTCCTGCGACTGGCGGTGCCGAAGGCCACGGGCCACTACGTGGTCATCCACGCGGAGCAGGATTTCACCACCAACCTGCCGCTCACGGAGCTCGATCAGGATGACGTTCTGCTCGCGGACCGACACGACGGAGAGCCGCTCACGCCGGAACATGGCTGGCCGCTCCGTCTCGTCGTGCCTCGGCGCTACTTCTGGAAGAGCGCCAAGTGGGTCACGCGCATCGAGGTCGTCGGTCGCGACGCGCCAGGATTCTGGGAGCGGAACGGCTACCACAATGCCGCCGATCCGTGGCGCGAGGAGCGCTTCTCCGACTGGTAGTCCGGCGCCGGCTGCGCATGGGAGTGCGGCATGAGCACGTCTGACGCGACGCAACGTGCCATCGCGATGCTCGAGCAGCAGATCGTGGACCTCTCGGGGATCCGGAACGCCACCGCGCGCGACCCGAGCTTCAAGAATTGGCGTCAGTCCACGCTCACGACGATGCAGCGCATCTGGCCGGGCGATCAGGCACGCAGCGAGCGCTTCCGCCGCATCCCGTTCTCGCCCGCCGACCCGCGTGCCGACCTCCGCGCCATGCGCGAGCAGTACAGTCGCGGCTGCCAGGAAGCGGGCCGCGTGCTCAGTAGTTTCATGGAGGAGTTGGTCCAGCACGGTGCGCCCGAGCTGTCCGGCGAAGCGCTGCCCATGGCCCCCGAGAGTGACTTCGAGGACGGCTTCCCCACCCTGGACCTGCCCACGGGTGAAGTGGCCGCACCGACCGATCCGGCTCGTCTGGCGGAGAACCTCCTGGCCGGGCTCGGGGAGGAGACGCCGCAGGGGAAAGACCCGTTGTTCGAGGCGCCGCGGCTGCCAGTTTCTCCGCCGACCACACCGGCAACGCCTGCGACGCCCGTCCAGAAGAAGAGCCCGGGCATGAAGTCGCGCCTGCGCGACCTGTTGGGCTTCGCTCAACTTTCGGCCAAGACGCTGGCGGGCTTCCCGCGCGACAACGCCGCGCCCTCGCCGCCGGCCCCCCCGACACTTTCGGCGCAGTCCGTCCAGCCGAGCCTGGAAGGAATGACGCCGCTCGGTGAAGGTGTCGGAACGATGCCACCGCAGCCGGCGCCGACTGCCGATTCCGGGCCGAGTGACGTGCCCGCGGACTGGCCCCTGCTGCCCCGTCGCGCGCCCGTCGAGACGTTGCCGCCCGCGGAGCAGACGCCGTGGTCACAGACCCTGTCCTCGGTGGCCGCCGCGGCCTCCAATGCTTCCCATGATGTGATGCCTGTCGTGATGCCTGACACGGTGCCTCCGAAGGTGGGGTCACCACCCATTGCGCCGACTTCGGTGGCTGCGCCACCCACGCCACTCGAGCCGGCCCCGGGTGCCGCCCGCTCCGAGGGAACCGACGAGTCGAGATCGGTGATCATGTCGCGGCCGACGACCCTGCGCGGCAACATCGACAAGGTCTCGATCGAGTCACTGATCAGCGCTGAGTTCCGAGCGCATGACGCGCCCGAGAACGAGGCGGCGAGCTCCGGAGCATCGGCCCCGCACGAAACGCCCGTGGTGAATCTGCGTCTCGTGCCGGACTCGACGCCCGCGGCGACGGATGAGGTGGAAGAGGTCGACCTGCCCGAGCCCCAGCCCCAGCCCACGCCGGCCAAGCGCCCATCGCTCGCATTGGTTCGCCCGCTGCTCGATGATCCCGAGTTCAACGTCGATCCCACGCCGAGTCAGCAACTGCGCCCTCCCAGCCCCGATGCGCCCGTCTCGGAACTGGCGCGGAAGCCGGTCCGTGCTGCCGGCAAGAACGCGCCGGTCGCTCCTGCCCAGCCGGTCGCGCCCCCGGCGGTTGCGGACGGCATCGCGGACATCGGGGACACTCACCCGATCGATCAGGACGAAGCCATCGCCCGGGCCACGAACGCGCGCGTCGATCCCGAGGAGTCCGCTCGGGCGACGGACGAGTTCATGCGTTCGTCCCCGGTCCTCGGGGCATCGCCACGCCGCGCGGGGCGCGCGGCACAAGAGCTGCCCGGCTTCGGCGACGCTGACGCGATCGCCGTGTCCTCGATGGCGCAGGACCTGACGCGCATGGAAGTCCCCAAGGAACGCCACGCCGAAGTGCGGGCGCGTCTCATGGACCTGGCGCGCCGGCTGGAGCGTGGCGAGTTGGAGTGGAGCGCGCTGCGCAAGGCAGTGTGGTTCGCGATGGAGTACCCGGAGCTGGCGCGCCGGCTGATGCCGGTGCTGCTGCCGTGGATCGACCGCGCCGCCTGAGCGCGATACGCCCATGGTCGCCCCCGGGGAGAGCGCCCGGCACGAACCGCCCGCGGCTTCACGCAGTCCTTGCTTGCACGGGGCATCCCGCGTGAAACCCTGTGCTACTTTCCGCATCGACAACTGCGGAGGTGGTACGCCATGAACCTCGACCGCTTCACCGTCAAGTCCCGCGAATCCCTCGAACGTGCCCAGCGCATCGCGCGCGACCGTTCGCATCAGGAACTGCGCCCTGAGCATCTGCTGGCCGCGCTGCTCGAAGATCGCGCCGGCACCGTTTCGGTCGTGCTGCAGAAGCTCGGCGTCGATGCGGCCGCCATGGCTCGTGCCATCGACAGCGCGCTCACCAGTGCCCCCCGGGTGCAGGGCGGCAACGCCTACATCGGCGAAGCGCTGCGCTCGGTGCTCGATCGCGCCGAGACGCATGCGGAGCGCATGAAGGACGAGTTCGTGAGCGTCGAGCATCTGTTGCTCGCACTGGCCGATGGCCAGCAGCCGAACGGCGCACAGAAGATCCTGACCACCGCCGGCGTCACCACGGATGCGCTCCTCAAATCGCTCGCCACCGTGCGCGGCGGGCAGCGCGTCATGGATGACAGTCCGGAGGACAAATATCAGGCGCTGTCCAAGTACGGTCGCGACCTCACGGCTGCGGCACGGGCGGGCAAGCTCGACCCGGTCATCGGCCGCGACGACGAGATCCGCCGGGTCGTGCAGGTGCTGTCGCGCCGCACCAAGAACAACCCGGTGCTCATCGGCGAGCCCGGCGTCGGCAAGACCGCCATCGCCGAGGGCTTGGCCCAGCGCATCGTCAGCGGCGACGTGCCCGAGAGCCTGAAAGACCAGCGCGTCATCTCGCTCGACCTGGGCTCGCTCATCGCCGGGGCCAAGTTCCGCGGCGAGTTCGAGGACCGCCTGAAAGCGGTCTTGAAGGAAGTCACCAACGCCGACAATCGCGTCGTCCTGTTCATCGACGAGCTCCATACCCTCGTCGGGGCCGGTGGCGCCGAAGGCTCCATGGACGCCAGCAACCTGCTGAAGCCGGCGCTCGCCCGCGGCGAGTTGCACTGCGTCGGCGCCACCACGCTCGACGAGTACCGCAAGCACATCGAGAAGGACGCCGCGCTGGAGCGCCGCTTCCAGCCCGTGTTCGTGGGTGAGCCGAGTGTGGAAGACGCCATCGCCATCCTGCGCGGGCTCAAAGAACGCTACGAGGTCCACCACGGCATCCAGATCAAGGACTCCGCCTTGGTGGCCGCGGCGGTGTTGTCGAGCCGCTACATCGCCGACCGTCACCTGCCCGACAAGGCGATCGACCTGATCGACGAGGCCTCGTCGCGCCTGCGCATGGAGATCGATTCCAAGCCGGTCGAGCTCGACGAGGTGTTCCGCCGTGTCCGCCAGCTCGACATCGAGCGCATCGGGCTCGTGAAGGAGACCGATGACGCCACCAAAGCACGGCTGGCGCGGCTCGACGACGAACTCAAGCGCCTGCGCGCCGAGTACAAGACGCTCGAGGAGCACTGGAACAAGGAGAAGGCCTCGGTGACGCGCATCCGCGAGCTGAAGGCCCAGCGCGAGCAACTCAAGATCGACGAGGCGCGCGCCGAGCGCCAGGGCGACCTCGAGACCGTCGCGCGCATCCGCAACAACGACCTGCTCGTGCTGCAGCGCCAGCTCGACCAGGAGACCGCGCGGCTCGCGGTCGTACAACAGAGCCAGCGCATGCTCAAGGAAGAAGTCGACGAGGAAGACGTCGCGCAAGTGGTGGCCAAGTGGACCGGCATCCCGGTGTCGCGCCTGCTCGAGGGTGAAGTCCAGAAGCTCCTCCACATGGAATCCCGCCTGCACGCGCGCGTTGTGGGCCAGGACGAGGCCGTGCGCGCCGTGTCGGAAGCGGTGCGCCGCGCCCGTGCCGGGCTGCAGGACGCCAGGCGCCCGATCGGCTCGTTCTTGTTTCTGGGTCCCACCGGTGTGGGCAAGACCGAGCTGGCGCGAGCGCTGGCCGAGTTCCTGTTCGACGACGAGCGCGCCATGATCCGCTTGGACATGAGCGAATATCAGGAGAAGCACACGGTCGCGCGCATGATCGGCGCGCCTCCCGGCTATGTCGGCTACGAAGAGGGCGGCGCGCTGACCGAGGCCGTGCGCCGGCGGCCGTACGCCGTGGTGCTCCTGGACGAAGTCGAGAAAGCGCACCCGGAAGTCCTGAACGTGCTGCTGCAGTTGCTCGATGACGGCCGGCTCACCGACGGCCAGGGTCGCACGGTCGATTTCAAGAACACGCTCGTCATCATGACCAGCAACCTGGGCTCCGACGCCATTCTGGAGTTCGGCGATCGCGACCACGCCGAGATGGAAGCCCTGGTGCAGCGTGCGCTGCGCCAGCACTTCCGCCCTGAGTTCCTGAACCGTCTGGACGAGACGGTGATCTTCCGGCAGTTGTCGCGCGAGCAGATCCGCCACATCGTCGGACTGCACGCCGAGTCGCTGCAGAAGCTGCTGCACGAGCGCGGCATCACGCTGACGCTGAGCGACGGCGCGCGCGACGCGCTGGCCGATGAGGGCTACGACCCGCACTACGGGGCGCGGCCCCTCAAGCGCACGCTGCAGCGCCGCATCCAGAACCCGCTCGCGATGAAGCTGCTCGAGGGTGTGTTCAAGACGGGCGACACGGTCGAGGTCACGTACGAGAGTGGTTCCTACCAGTTCCGCGCCATGAAGCCGGTGCGGACACCCGAGAAAGCCCACGCGTGAGCAAGAAGCATCTGGATACGTCGTCCAAAATGGGCCGCATCCTGTTCTCCATGAAGGACATCTCGGTGCGCATGAAGCCGGATGTCCGCACGCGTGTCATCCGCGTCTTCAACATGGTCGAGGCCACGCCGGACGAACCGAACCTGCGGTTCTCACTGCGCGACGACCTCGACAAGCTGGGCCGCGAGCCACAGCTGGCGGGACTCGCCAAACAGCTCTACAAGGAGCTGCCGAACTCCTGAGGCCTCGAATACACGATCGCGCCCGCCGGAGAGTTCCGTGCGGGCGCGTTCGTGTATCCGGTGGCAGCCCTGCGCTACTTCGTCCCGAATCGTGTCTCGCCCTGCGGGCGATAGAACACGACCTGGTTCTTGGGCGGGCGCTTGGCGAGCAACAGTGCCTGGTTCGCGAGCCGCCACAGATCCTGGGGATTGTCGGCGTGGTCGGGGAACATGGCGACGCCGGCGCTCACCGTGACGTTGACGCGATGGGCGCGGCCGTCCAGACCCTCGAGCCGGATGGCGGTGTTCTCGACCGCCGAGCGCAGCCGCTCGGACACGGCGATCACGTCGTCTTGGACGACCGGCGGCGTGAGCAATACTGCGAACTCCTCGCCGCCCCAGCGCGCCACGGTATCGAACGGGCGGACGGCGGTCCGGAGGGCCGCGGCGACCTGCACCAGCACCTGGTTGCCGGCCTCGTAGCCGAACGACGAGTTGAACGACTTGAAGTCGTCGATGTCGCAGATCAGCAGTGCCAGCGAACTCTGCTCGCGCTGCGCACGCGCGGTCTCGTTGCGGATCTGCAGGTCGTAATACGAGCGGTTGTACGCCGTGGTGAGCGGGTCGACGAACACCAGTTTCTCGATGCGCGTCGCGCGCTCGAGCACGCCGCCCGCGAACTCCGCGAGCAAGGTGACCAGCGCCAGGTCGGCGGGCCGGTACGGGTCGGTCTCGGGGTGATGCACCTCGAGCAGACCCAGCGGTTCGCCGTCGCTGCCGGTGACCGCCACCAACACGATCGAGCGCGTGCCGATACTGCGCGCGGGCAGCGCCAGCGAGCCGGACCGCTCGGTGTCGGGGCAGTAGAAGAGCATCCCGTGGTGCTTCAACGCATCGGTCGCGAGCGAAGCGTCGAGCGGAGCACCTTCGGGAGCCCCCGGGTCATCCTCGCCGCGCGCGAAGTAGCGCACGGCATCGGAGCCCAGGAGTTCACGTCCAGCCTGATCGAGCTGCTCACGCAGGCCCGCGCGCGTGGTGCCGGTGCGCGGGTCCGAGAACGTGAGCGGGTCATCGAGGCGCACGAGCCGGCGCACCTGATCGAGCCGCGCGGGCGCCTGCATGGGCAGGGCGCTCTTGGACACGATGGTGATGCCGTCGCGCACCCGGGGGCCCGGGAGCTGCAACGTGATGACGTCGTGTTGATCGCGTTTCTGGTAGCGCACCATGGGGCCGCCGGCCATGACTTCGGCCGGCAGGCGCTTGATCGCGCCCTGCTGTTCGAGCAAGTCGATCGCACGCATGGCGGCGCGTTCCACTTCGACGGCGATGCCGGAGCGGAGCGCACGCTGGACGCGCAGTCGATCCACCGAAGGCAGTTCCTCGACAGGGAGGAGCCGCTCCAGAAGGTCGCGGAAACCGATGGGTTGCTGCTTCATGGGCGAACCCGCCTCCATGCCGGCTGCCCAGCCGTGAACCTATCGCCCTGAGCCACTGGGGGGGCCTCATGGGGGTGTCGAAGCGTGATGTGGGGGGTGCAATAGGACTGCGGAAAAGTGTAGCACAAGCGGCCGCTCGGTCGTGCGAAATCGCTGCGATGGTCGGGACTCTCAGCGAGCCCAGAGTGGTGGAAGTGAACCGCATCTGCCGAGTGATCATGGGTACAGGCGGCACCGGGCGTGTGAGCGCGAACTCGTATGGCGGTGTCCGGGGCGCTAGACCATTGACTGCCACGGGGATTGGCGCTTGACGGGCTGGTGCGTGCTCACTAGTTTGCGAACCTCGGCTTGCCGCTCGCGGTGCACTCCTCGGACGACCCTCATGCGCCTCACCGAACTGATCAATCCGCAGTCCGTCACGACGCGCCTGCGCGCCCGCAACAAGCGCGAGGCGATCGCCGAGTTGGTCGGTTTGCTCGAGAGCGCGCACGGCATCGACAGTCAGGGCGAGATCCTGGACCGCGTGCTCCGCCGCGAAGCCATGATGAGCACCGGCATCGGCAACGGCGTGGCCATTCCGCATGGAAAAGCCCGGCTGCTCGACCGGCTGGTGGCCGCCTGCGGGGTCGCCCCCGAGGGCCTCGATTTCGAGTCGGTCGATGGCGAACCGGCGTTCCTGTTCATCCTGTTGGTGGCCCCCGAGAGCGGGGGCGCACTGCACGTGAAGGTGCTGGCCAACATCTCGCGGCTGCTCAAGGAAGAGAGCGTCCGCCAGGCGCTGCGCGAGGCCGCGAGCCCCGACGCCTTCGTCGCCACGCTCAAGGCCGCCGAGGCCGTCCACATCCCGTAGTCACGGCTGCCACCGGGCGGCCCCCATGCCGCTGTCGCACGCACCGTTCGCGCGAGGGATCGCATGCATCTGCTCGAGGCATGGACCAGTCTGGGTCCGCTCCACCTGGCGCGTCTGCTCGCGCTGCCGGGGGCGATGCTCGTGGCCACGCTGCTACCCGGCCGCCAGTTGGCACGGGTCGCGGCCCTCGTGGGCGCGGCCGGCGTCGCGCTGTTGCACGAGATGGCGGTGCCGTGGTGGGTGCGTATCGCATGGGTGCTGCTGTGGCTCGGCATCGCCTGGCTGTCCGGACTGCCCGACCGCCCGGAACTGGCCAGCTCGCCACCTCGCAAGCGTGGAGTCGAGGCGGGCGCGGTCGCGCTTCCGCTCGGCCTGGCACTGCTCGCGCTCATGCTGGCCGCCGTCTGGCGCCAGACGTTCGAGCCCGATGACGCGCGCCGCGCTTCGCTCGGCGCGCTGCTCGTGGGCCTGGGACTTCTGCACCTGATGATGCGCCGCCACGTGCGTCGCGCCATCCTGGCGGTGGGCGCGCTCGGCGTGGGACTCGAACTGCTCACCGCATCGGCACGCGCTGCCGACGTGGCCCATGAAGGTGCGCCCGCAGGTGCGGCCTGGCTCGCGGCCATCGTCGTCATCACGCTGGTCACGCGCATCGCCGACGGCCGCGAGCGCTACGCGGGCTCGGCATTCGTCTCGGATGCGCACGAGTTGCAGGACTGAGCGCCATGGACCGCCTGTTCCCGCGCATCAGTGCGAGCCTCGCGGGAGCGGTGTGCGCCACGCTCGGGGTGGCACTGCTCATGTTGCCGGGCATCGTCTGGGCGGCGATCGGCGTCGAACTGGTCGCACTGGCGTTCTGGCTGTGGGCGCGCTCGTTACCCGACCGCGGCGAGCAGATGGCGCGCTGGGCATGGCTGCGCCGGCCGGCGATGGCGCTGTGGTTCGCCGCAGCGCTGTTCATGGCACTGCCCGAACTGCGCATGATCTTCCTGCCTGCCGCCGGTGGGGGCTCGAGCGGGGCGTCGTCGCTCCCGATCTTCCTGCCCGCACCGCTCCCGATGACTCGCGACCCCATGCTGCTGCTGCGCACGCTGGCGTCGCTGGCGGTGCTGTGGGCCGGGCTCGAACTCATGGCCGCGCTCCCGCTGTC
>JANNWR010000049.1:0-2883 GCA_031408715.1 bacterium | reverse complement strand
ACCTCGGACGAGTACGGCTGCTGGATGACGCAGCCGCGGTCGGCCCAGAACTGCTCGAGTGCCAGGATCATGTGCTGCAGCGAGCGGCGCGGTTCGGACGCGGACATGGCGGAACGGCTCCGGGGGCCAAGGAAGTGCGTGTGCGAGGGAGCAAGGGTACGGAAAGAGCGTGCGAGTGTAAGCGGGCGCGCGAGTGCTGACCAGTCGCGCGGGCGCTAGCGTGGTTCGGCTGCGGGTGGTGCTTTCGCAGGACCGGGGGACTCGGGCGGCTGCGCCGCAGCGGCGGCAGCGGCAGCAGCGCGCCCGGCTTCGGCGCGGGACGCCCGCTCGGTGGCCGTGTCGGCGATCGCTTGCGCCGCCGCCGTTGCAGCGTCCGCCTCGGTCGGCGGGCGCTTGGCATCCGCCACGCCCGGCAGCAGCGCCTCGGGCGGGATCACATAGGCCGGCAGCCGGACCGAGGGTTCGGGCGCCGGCCGGGCACCCGGCGCAGGCCCATCGAGGCCGCGCAGCACGTCGAGCGCGCGCAGTCCCTGGAAGCGCTGGAAGTGCGTGCGGAAGAAGTCCTCGATGACGCGCATGAGCTCGCCCGCTCGCGGCAGTTCGATGTAGTCGCCGGCCTCCAGCATCGGCCGCGACAGCAACAAAGCGAGAGAAGCAAGAGCTTCGGCGCTCAGGAACACCACGCCGCCCTCGCGCGCCGCGCACGTATCGCACAGCAGCCCGCCGCGCGACGGCGAGAACGCCCGGCGCTGCGACACCGCCCGGCCATCGATCGCACACTGGTCCAATCGCGGGCGATAACCGAGCTCGGCCGCCAGTTGCAGTTGGAACGCCAGCGTCACGGCGGCAAGTGCTTCGACCGGAGCACGCGTGCAACCCTCGAGCGCCTGCACCAGCAATGCGAACAACCGCGGATGCGGCTCCTCGCCCCACACCAGGCGATCGACGATCTCGAGTGAAGCCTGGGCATGCGCCAGCCTCGACAAGTCGGTGAGCCGGGAGCCCAGCGCATCGAGCACTTCTGCCTTCGACAGCAGGTGCAGGTCGCGATCGGGTTTCATGTAGAACACGAAACGCGAGCGCGACAGCGGCTCGAGCGCGTACCCGAACCGGCTCGGCAGCTTGCGCGCACCCTTGGCCACGAACTTCCGCAAACCATGGTCGCGTGTGTAGACCGTCACGATGCGGCTGGTGTCGCCGAGCGCGTGGGTCTTCAGCACGATGCCTTCACAGGTGATCAGGGCCATGGTGGGGGTGCTGCCCGTCAGGGCGGCTCACGCCATTCTATGCGACTTCACCCGGGCTGGCGCGGACTTCAGCGCGACTTGGAAACGGCGTCGGCGGGCGACTCCATCCCCGGCTGCACCACTCCGCCGGAGACGATGACCTTGAGTCCGTCCTCGACCGCCCAGTCGAGTTCGAGCAGGTCCTTCTTGGGCACGTAGTGCACGAACCCGGAGGCCGGGTTCGGCGTGTGCGGCAGGAACACGCACGACACGTCTTCACCGATGCGTTCTTTGATGTGCGGCGAGACGTGACCGGTGAGGAAACCGACGCGCCAGATGCCGGGATGCGGCCACTGCACCAGCACGACCTTTCGGAACGTCTCTTCCTTCTGGCTCAGGAACGCCTCACCCAGCGACTTGGTCGAGCCATACACGATGCCGACGCCAGGGATGCGCAACAGCAATCGGTCCCACATGCGTGACAGCGGGCCCTGCCCCACGAGCGTCGCGATGAAGCCGACGACGAGCAGCAGCAGCATGGTGGCGACCAGGCCGATGCCGGGGATGCGGTGATAGTCGAGGGCCGCGAACCGAAAGTACTGCCCGAGCAGGTTGTCCACCCAGTTCAGCAGGCGGAACAACACCCAGATGGTGACGGCGGAAGGTGCCAGCACCACGAGGCCGGTCAGGAACCAGGCCCGAACGCGATTGAAACCAGGATGCTTGGCGGCGAAATCGGCAGAGGGGTTGGTCATGGCGAGCGCACTCTAGCGTGGCGCCGGTTCTCCGTCACGCGGCGGGCCGGTGGAATCCGGCTCGGCCGGAGTCGCCGGATCGATGTGCACGGGCGGGAGCATCTGCTCGTAGAACTCCTCCGGGCTGGTGTGCGTCTCGCGGGCGAACAGCAGCAGCACCTCCTGCCAGCGCCGCTGGCCTGCCTGCGACAACGGCGTCAGCGTGTGCACGCCGCCTTCGAGTTGGAGTTCGACCATCCCTTCGGGCAGATGCAGCACCGCCGCGATCGCGGCACGGCCCGAGGCGAACAGCAGGCCGATGGCCAGTGGCCCCGGGGTCTCGAACGTGGCGGGCGGGGCATCGCCACAGGCGTAAGAGTCGCGGCGACCGAACGTGCGCTGCAGTGCCGCAGCCACCGGCCCGTTGACGCGGAACAGGCCCTGGACTTCGTAGCCCAGCGTGCGGCCCGGCACGTGCGCGAGCGGAGTCTCGATGCGCGTGGCGTCGCTACCCAACTGCTCCACTTGGATGCGATTCGCGGTCTGGATCCCCACGAGGATCATCTCGGGCGGCAGGCAGGCTGCGTTTGCAGCCGGCACCAGGGCAGCGAGCAAGGCCGCCAGCGCGCCCAGTACCCTCACGATGAGGCCCGTCGTTGCCGGGAAGACCGCTTGGGTGCCGCCTGCGCAGGCTTGTTTGCGATCTTCTTCGGGAGCTTCTTGCCGGCCTGCCGAACACCAGTCTTCGCTGCCAGCTTCGAGGCCCTGCCGCCCACAGGCTTCTTGAGCGCCTTGCCGGCCGGTTCGGCCGCGCGCACCGCGGCCAGCAACGGCGACAACACGGCATCGATCGCACGCGCGGCCGGCCGGGCGCGCCGCACCATGGCCTCCTCGCGCACGCGCATGAGCTTCCGCTCGCCGGC
>JANNWR010000048.1:0-4891 GCA_031408715.1 bacterium | reverse complement strand
GCGGTCATGGGCTCGTGTACCGCGGGCGGTGCGTACGTACCCGCGATGAGCGACGAGGCCATCATCGTCAAGAATCAGGGCACCATCTTCCTCGCAGGCCCGCCACTCGTGAAGGCCGCCACCGGTGAAGAGGTGACAGCCGAGGAGTTGGGCGGCGGCGACGTGCACACGCGCATCAGCGGCGTGGCCGATCACCTGGCCGACGACGACGCGCACGCGCTCGAGATGACGCGCGAGATCATCTCGCACCTTGGGATCGCTCGCGGGGCGACGCTCGCGATGCGCGAGCCCGAACCTCCCGCCTACGACCCGGCCGAGATCTATGGCGTGCTGCCCAAGGACAACCGCACGCCCTATGACGTGCGCGAGATCATCGCACGCTTGGTCGACGGCTCGCGTTTCCATGAGTTCAAGGCGCGCTACGGCACGACACTCGTGTGCGGCTTCGCGCATCTGATGGGCATGCCGGTCGCGATCCTGGCCAACCAGGGCATCCTGTTCAGCGAGTCGGCGCTGAAGGGTGCCCACTTCATCGAACTGGCAGCGCAACGCGGCGTGCCGCTGCTGTTCTTGCAGAACATCACCGGGTTCATGGTGGGGCGTCAGTACGAGCACGGCGGCATCGCCAAGGATGGCGCCAAGCTGGTGCATGCGGTGGCCAACGCGCCGGTGCCCAAGCTCACCGTGATCATCGGCGGCAGCTTCGGCGCCGGCAACTACGGCATGTGCGGGCGCGCCTACCAGCCGCGCTTCTTGTACATGTGGCCCAATAGCCGCATCAGCGTCATGGGCGGCGAACAGGCCGCGAGCGTGCTGGCACAGGTCCGGCAGGACGGCCTGAAGGGCGCGGGCAAGCCGATGAGTGACGACGACGTGCGCGCGTTCAAGCAGCCCATTCTCGATAAGTACGAAGCAGAGGGCAGTCCGTATTACTCGACCGCGCGGCTGTGGGACGACGGTGTGATCGATCCAGCATCCACCCGCGACGTGCTGGCGCTGTCGCTGGCCGCTTCACTCAACGCCCCGATCCCCGACATGAAGTTCGGCGTGTTCCGGATGTAGCCGACACGCGAAAGCCCCCGGCGCCGAATGGCGGTCGGGGGCTTTCGCTGTTTTGCCTGCGGTGAAGGGTCAGTCCAGCCGCACCGCTCCGTCGCCGACTCCGACGTGCAGGCGCACGCTCGAGCGTCCGTCGCCGCCAGACCATGTGGCGTGCGAGCCGATGAAGCCGCTCGAGCGTGTGTTCGTGCCGCCGCCGCGGATCGAGGCCTCGCCGACACCGGTCTCGACGCTGACGTGATTCGCTCTCACACGCGGCATGCGGATGTCGGCATCGCCCACGCCCAGATCGACGTCGAGGTTGCCCTCGAGGCCTTCGATGTCGAGCTCGCCGACGCCCATCTCGACCTCGACAGCCATGGCGCGCGGCACGTGCAGCTCGCCCATCACGGTGAGACCTTTGTTCGCCCACTTGGGGTACTTCTCGAGCTTCAGGTGCAGCGTGCCGCCGGCGTCGTCGCTCTCGAGCACGAGCCGGTTGGCGAGTTCCTCGCAGCGTTCGTCGGCCCGGCCCCGGCAGCGCACGCGCAGGTCGAAGCGCACGCGCGACTCGTCGCTCGGGATCACGCGCAGTTCGCCGACCGGGAACTCGATGTGCACTCGATGTTTGGCGGTCACCGGGAATGTGTGCGCTTCGGTCTCGAGTATGGCGGAGCGCGCAGCCGTCGCGGCCAGCATCCCAGCACACAGCCCGAGCATCGCGAACGTGGACGCCAGCTTCATGGTGTCGCCTCCGGACCCGGTCTGGCCGGGTCGATCGTACGGGTCGCGAGCAAGGTCACGCGGCCGGGGAGCGGATGGGCCGGCAGCGGGCGATTCCCGCGGCAGCCGGCGTAGGTCCACATCTACGGGCGGACCGGGCCCGGAGTTGCGCCGGGAGCCGTGCGATCCGGGCGTGTGGCGGGAGTCGGCTCCGCCCAGCTAGGATGCGCCCCATGCCGCGTTGCCCGCATTGCTCGGTCGAGGTCCCGGAAGGCTCCAGGTTCTGCCCCGGTTGCGGGGCGATCCAGAGCTCGGTCTCGCAGATGCCGACCGCCGTGGCTCCGCCGCCATCGAACCCCACGCCCGGGGCCCCGCGCACCGGCACCGGACCGCTCACGGGCACCATCGGCCGGTTGGAGTCGTCGGCCAGCTTCGCGAGTGCGGCGTTCAAGCCGGGCCAGATTCTTGCCGGGCGCTACCGCGTCATCGGACTGCTCGGACGCGGTGGCATGGGCGATGTGTATCGCGCCGATGACGTCGAGCTGTCGCAGGCCGTGTCGCTCAAGTTCCTGGGTGCCACGTTCGCGGGCCGGCCCGACATGCTCGAGCGTTTCCGCGGCGAGGTGCGCAACGCCCGGCAGGTGTCGCACGCCAATGTCTGCCGTGTTTACGACATCGGGGAGGCCGATGGCCAGGTGTTCCTGTCGATGGAATACGTCGACGGCGAGGATCTTTCGACGCTCTTGAAGCGCATCGGCCGGCTGCCCCGGGCGAAAGCCGAAGAAGTCGCGCGCCAGCTCTGTGCCGGTATCGCTGCGGCGCACGATCGCGGCGTCATCCATCGTGACCTGAAGCCTTCAAACGTCATGATCGACGGCGAGGGCCGCGTGCGCATCACCGACTTCGGCCTTGCGGTGCAGACCGCCGAAGGCGTGGCCGGCGAAGTGGTGGGCACACCGGCCTACATGGCGCCCGAGCAGTTCGAGGGCAAGCCGGCCACGGCGCAGACCGATCTGTACGCGCTCGGGCTGATCCTGTACGAGATCTACACCGGCCGCCGCCCGCTCGAAGCCACGACCTGGGACGGCTGGAAGTCGCAGCATTCGCACGTCGAGCCGCGGTCGCCCGAGGAGATCGAGCGCGATGTGGAAGAGCCGGTCGCGCGCGCCATCCTGCGCTGCCTCGAGAAGGACCCGGCCAAGCGCCCGCGTTCGGCGCTGCAGTTGGCCGCGTCGCTGCCCGGTGGCGACCCGATCGCGGCCGCACTGGCCGCGGGTGAGATGCCATCGCCGCAGATGGTGGCGGAGTCGGGCGGGCATGGTGCGACCACTTCGCGAAACGGGATGCTGCTGCTGGGCGCGTTCTTCGTGCTCCTGACGGGATACCTGGCCATGTCGCCCGCAGCCACCGACCTCGGGCTGGCGCCGTTCACCCGCGGCCACGATGCCCTGTTGTCGCAGGCTCGCGATGTGATCACGCGCCTTGGCTACACCGACGTGCCGCGCGATCAGGCGACCTGGTTCGAGCGTGACTACGAGCCGATGGTGTGGCGCGCCCGGCGTGAACCCTCGACGCACTGGCGGCATGACTTCGCGCCCGAGGGTACACCGCTGCGGTTCTGGTACCGCAGCAGTCCACAACCGCTGCGTCCGATCGGCGGTGCGAGGGTCAATGCCGAGGACCCGATCCCGATCGCAGAGGGCATGATCATGACCCGGCTCGACGCGGAGGGGCGGCTGCGCAATTTCCTGGCGGTGCCATCGCGCGTCGACACATTGCCCCCGACGGCCGTGGCGACGCATGTGGCCGACCTGTTTGCGCTCGCGCAACTCGATACGGCGCGCTTCCACGAGGTGACGCCGACACGACGGCCGATGTTGCCGTTCGATGTGCGCCACGAATGGATCGGCGACACGGCGGTCCGGCCCGGCGTCACGTTGCGCGTCCTCGCGTCGTGGTGGCGCGGGAGGCCAGTGGCGTTTGGAGTCCGCGGCCCGTGGGACGATCCAGTCGGTCAGCGAACTCGGCGCGGTAATCCCATCAGCAGTGCGGTGCGGACGTTGATCACCTTGGCTCTGATGGCGCTCTGCATCGCGAGCGGCTCCGCGCGCGTGCGTACCGGAAAGAGCGACTGGCGTGGCGGACTTCGGCTGGTGAACGCGATCCTGATCCTGGGCTTCGCGAACTGGCTGTTCGCCGCACACCACACGTTCGCGTTCGACGCCGAAGGAGCCTCGGTGCTGCGCGCATTCGGGGACGGACTCGTGGCCGCGTTCCTGGTGTTCTTCATCTACGTGGTCATCGAGCCCGAGGTGCGCCGGCGCACGCCAGAATTGCTGGTCGGCTGGGCCCGACTCCTACAAGGACGCTGGAATAACGCACGCGTGGGGCGGGACGTGCTGGTCGGCAGTGTCATGGGCGCAGCCTCGGCAAGCGGGATGGCGCTCGTCAATGCCATCCCGACGTGGCTGCCATTCCAGGGGCAGACTCCGGTGCCGCCGAATACCGATGTCATCACCGGCGGGGCTCTGTTGTTCGGGCAGTTCACCGCCATTCCGCTCAATGTCCTGGGCACCACGTTCGCGTTGTTCGGCGTGTGGTTCCTGTTCTGGTTGTTGTTCCGCCGAATGCTGCCTTCGGCGATCGGATTCGCCGTGGTCATGACCCTGCTGGCTCTGGGCGCGGAGAACCCGGCACTCGAAGTGCCCGGCGCGATCTTCGACGGCGTCCTCATGGCGTACGTGATCACCCGACACGGGCTGCTGGCCCTGATGAGCATGTGGGCGATCCGCCTCATGTTCTTGGGCATCCCGGCGCCGTTCAGTCCCACTTCGCCGTTCGCATTCTCCGCGCTCGTGGCCATCGTCGTACCGGCGGCCGTAGCCGTGGCCGCATTCCGGATCGGGTCCTCCGGCCCGGACGCCTCCGCTCGCGGCGCCACCGACTGAACGCGCCCAGCCCGACGCCGAAGGTCCTTCGTTCGCGACCTTAGCCTGACCTATTCAGTGCGCCGTGAAAAGGCGTACATCCTCAGCGGGTGAGAATCCCGCCCGGCAACTGTCGCTCCAGCCGGTAGCAATCGGAGCGTCGAGGGAGGCGACGAACTCGACGGAGCCTTCGATGTAGAGGG
>JANNWR010000047.1:0-9675 GCA_031408715.1 bacterium | reverse complement strand
TCTACACGGGCGCCAACATGGCGTTCGGCGTCAGTGCGTTGGGCGAGATCATGCCGTTCCAGTCCCCACTCGGTGTCGAGCACCTGCAGGCCGGCACGTTCCTGTCGGGCTACACGCTCGCCTACACGTACGGCGGCGCTGAACGGCTGGCCTTGGCGGTCTTCAGCAGTGGCTTCGGGATGACGCCGCTCAGCTATCGCGAGCGGGAGAACTCCGCCACGCGCGTCGTCGTGGAGGTCACGGCAGCGACCGCGGACGGCGCGCTGCAAGTGGTCCGGACCATCACCTTCGAGCGCGCCGGTCACGGCTTGCGCCTCGAGACGCGGTTGCGCAACACGTCCGGCGTCGTGATCCCCGGCGTGATCTATAAGGAGGACGTCGATTGGGACGCGGATGGCAGCTTCCCGAACACATGGGACTACGACCGCGGTCGCAACCTGGTCTACGCATCCAACGTGCACTTCGTGGGCATCGGATCTGACCGCACGCCCGACTTCATGGACGCGGATGGCTGGGACGACTTTGCCCGCAGCGGCACGAACGTGAGTTACCCGAGTGGTCCGATCGTGGGGCTGGATGGCTTGGCGTTGCTGCACTTCGGGCTCGGCTCGCTGGCGCCGGGGGATTCCTCGACCGTTGCGGTCGCTTATGGCGCCGGCAACACACTTGCCGAACTCCAGAACGCCATCGATGCCAACGCCTCATCGGTGCCCTGGCTGTCATTCGAGCCGCAGGCCGGCACGGTGAGCGCGGGCCAGAGCCTGCAGGTCGCCGCCCGCTTGAACACCGCGGGCCTGCTCGACGGCGACTACCTCGCCGACATCGTGCTCGACAGCAACGACCCGGACGAGCCCACGCTGAATGCTGGCGCACACCTGCACGTGATCGGCGCCTCGGACATCGCAGTCGCTCCGGCGAGCCTCGACTTCGGCTACCTGTTCGCAGGCGCCAGCAGAGCCGATACGGTGACGGTTCGCAATGCCGGGACCGCCGTACTCGTGGTGAGTGGGGTGAGCGCATCGTTGACGGCGTTCATCGTGCCCACGGCCGGGTTCACGCTCGCGCCGGGCGAGGCGCGGCGCCTCCCCGTCCGCTTCGCGCCATCATTGCGCGGCGACTTCGGCGGTGCCATGACGATCGCCTGCAACGATCCCGACGAGGCCTCTTTCCAGATCGCGCTGCACGGCTTCGGCCGCGTGCCCCCCGACATCCAGCTGCCGCTCGACTCGCTGGTCGCTGACCTGATCACGGGCGAGACCACCGTGCGCACATTGCAGCTGGCGAACACCGGCGGAGGCGAGTTGTTCTGGGACGCCACGGTGGGGCCGCGCACGGTGCTCGAGGCGACACCGGTATTCGGGTCCTCGGCGCCCACACAACAGAAGCAGACGCTGACCAGCGCGCCGCCGACGCCCGCGAAAGAACTCCAGTATCGCGCGGCCGTGCCAGTTGCCGCACTGCCCGCGCCGCTCTACTCCGCCGAGGCCGCACTGGATGGCAACACGCTCGAAGCGACGCTGGTCAAGCTCGACGCCGGTGCCGCGGCGATCGTCGCCACCGTGCCGAACTCGTTCGCTTTCGAAGAGGGCGTGTTCGGGAACTACATCTCGGATGGCGGCTTCGACATGTACGACGGCGGTAACTTCCTCTCCACCCCGTTCGCGGGCCTCAACTATTCCGACGGCGTGATCCAGTCGTCCGCGGCCTTCGGCACGGGCGGTCGCTATTTCACGCGCAAGTACCCGGGCCTGTTCGTGCTCGCGGCCGAGTTGCAGGACGTGCCGGCGTTCACCATCGCGGGCAACCTGGGCGCAGACGGCCTCGGCAACGTCGATGGCTCGATCCTGCAGATCCGCGCCGCCGACGCCACCTACCGTGCGTTCGTGAAGCGCGTGTTCAACGCCGGCGATCCGTCGGTGAACCACATGGTCATCGTGGCGGATGACCCGGCCGCCACGCATGCGTTCGCCTTGAACACCAACGACGATTTCCACGAAGTGACCGGCCTCGCTCCGGCGCGGCGGCTGTACTACCTGCTCTACGCCGGCACCGCCGGCAGCTACATCAACGACGCCCAGGCCATGCAGGTGTTCGCGACCTTCCTGCGCATCCTGGATTCGCAGCCGACGTGGTTGCGGATCGAGCCCAGCGCGGGCGTCGTGTCGCCGGGCGGGCATGCCACACTGCGGGCCACGCTCAACGCTGCCAAGCTCGGCACGGGCGACTACCTGAACGAGTTGCGTTTCCACAGCGACGATCCCGACGAATCCGATCTGCGCATCGCCGCCCATCTGCACGTGACGGGTGCTCCGGACATCACGGTGGAGCCGACCAGCCTGAGCTTCCCGCCCCTGTTCGTGGGGCTGACCGGGCAGGACTCGATCACCGTGACGAATGACGGCAGCGACCCGCTCACCGTATCGGGCGTCAGCAGCGATGCGGCGGAGTTCATCGTGCCCACGGCCGGGTTCACGCTGGCGGCGGGCGCGCTCCGCGTGCTGCCGGTGCAGTTCGTGCCCGCGACCCCGGGGGCCAAGTCCGGCACGATCCGCGTCACGAGCGATGACCCCGACGAAGCGGTCGTGGCGATCGCGCTGACGGGGGAAGGTCTGGCGCCGCCCGGCATCCTGACGAGTCCCGATTCGCTCGTGGCGAGTCTGCTCACGGGCGACACGCTGCGCACCGAACTCGCGATCACGAACCCGGGTGGCAGCCCGCTGACATTCGATCTGGCCCCGCAGTTCCTGAACTCGCTGTCGAACATCGCGCCAGCAGACCGTCTGGCGAACTTGCAGCGGGCGGTACCCGCGCTCTCTGCTGCTCCGTGGCCCGGATCGTCGAGTGACGGGCGCAGCCTCGAGCGCATGGGGAGCGCTGCGGTGCGCGCGGCCGTGGCCCCCGACGCACCCGGGCGCGTACTGGTGCTGACCACGACCGCGGTTTCCCGCACGATCGAACGTGCGTTGCAGGAATTGGCGCAGCCTTACGACATCGCTTTCACCATCAACTTCGGTGCGATCGACTACACGCCCTACCGAACGGTGATCGTCGGGATGGACGGCGGCCCGATTGAAGCACCCGCGGTGCAGGCACTGGCAGCCGCGGCCTCGGCCGGCCGCAGCCTCATCATGATCGGTGGCACGAACTACCCGCCGTTCTATGCCGGGATGCAGGCGAATCTGCTCCAGCACACGAACATCCAGGGATGGTCGACCAGCCCGCCCCCACACCTCACCGTGACTGCGCCCGCGGATCCGCTCACTGCGGGGCTGCCTGCGGTGGTGAACTTCTTCGACGCTGGCGCGAGCTATCACTCGCTGCGCATCTCCGACCCCGCCGCGACGGTCGTGGCGGTGAACGGGGCGGGATATCCCGCGCTCGTCCGCAAGCGGATCGGTGCGGGCTCACTGGTCTACTTCGTCAACTCGCCGTATGACGGCTGGTGGAGCTTCGAGCAGGACTATCCGGTCTTCCGCAGGGTGCTCCAGAACGCCGTGCGGCAGCAGTCCTGGCTGTCATTCTCGCCCACGAGCGGAAGCGTGGCCCCCGGCGGGACCCTGAGTGTCGCTGCGCGGTTCGACCCGGGCACGCTGTTGGGAGGCGATTACCTCGCGTCGGTGCAGGTGCACACGAACGTCCCGACTCGGCCGCTGGTCGAGATCCCCGCGCACTTGCACGTCACGGGTGCTCCGGACATCACCGTCAGTCCGCTGAGCATCGCGTTCCCGACGCTGTTCGTCGGTGCCAGCGCGCAGGACTCGATCGTCGTGCGCAACGACGGAACCGACGTGCTGGCGATCACGAGCGTGGGCTCAGACGCAGCCGAGTTCACGGTGCCCAGCGTGGGCTTCAGCCTCGCGCCCGGTGCTCGCCGCGTGCTGGGGGCGGGATTCGCCCCGGTCTCGCCCGGTGCCAAGTCGGGCACCGTGCGGATCGCGAGCAATGACCACGACGAGCCGCTCGTGCAAGTGACGCTCAGCGGTTCCGCGTTGCCTGCTCCGGTGATCGGAGTGGCTCCGGACTCGCTGGTGGCGCGACTGTTCACCGGCGACACGCTGCTCACCGACATCGAGATCTCGAACACGGGCGGTAGTCCGCTGACATTTGATCTTTCGCCTTCGTTCCTGACGAGCCTCGCGAGCAATTGGACGCCAGCCGAACGACTGGCGCAGTTGCAGGCCAGGGTGCCGGCGATCGTGCCCGGACCGTGGCCGGGGGCGGCGCCGCCGGGGCGGAATCTCGAGGCCATGGGACCGGCCGTCGTGCGTGCCACGGTGGGGGCCGATGGACCGGGGCGCATCCTGGTACTCAGCACCGATGACGTCTCGCAGTCGATCGTGCGTACCCTGTACGAGTCGGGCCTCGCCTACGATCTCGCTTTCACGGACAACTTCGCCGGCATCGACTTCACGCCCTATCGGACGGTCATTGTCGGGCTGAATGGTGGTCTCGTGAGCACGGCAAGCGTGCAGGCCCTGGCCACGGCGGCAGCGGGCGGACGCCGGCTGATCATGCTGGGCGGCACCAGCTACGTCCCGTTCTACGACGGCATGCAGGCATACCTGCTGCATCACACCAACGAGCAGGGTTGGCTGAACTCGCCGCAGCCGCACCTCAGCATCGTCGCTCCGGAGGACCCGCTCGCAGCTGGGCTTCCCGGGACCATCAACTTCGCCGACGTCAATGCGACTTACCACGCGCTGCGAATCGACGATCCCGCCGCGACGGTGGTGGCCCGGAACGGTATGGGCACTCCGGCCCTGGTGCGTAAGTCCATCGGTGCCGGGTCGCTGGTGTACTTCATCAACGATCCCTACTCGGGTTTCTGGTTCTCGGGCTCGGACTTCGTGATCTTCAAGCAGGTGCTACAGAACGCGCTCAAGTCCGAGACCTGGCTCACGCTGTCGCCCACAAGTGGCAGCGTCGCTCCGGGTTCGTCCGCGCACATCAGCGCGCGCTTCGATCCCGGCCAGTTGCTGGGCGGTGACTACTTCGCCACGGTCGACATCCACAGCAACGACCCACTGCGGCCTCGGGTCCAGCGGCCGGCCCACCTGCATGTCACGGGTGCTCCGAATCTGCAGGCGACGCCCGCCGCCCTGCTGTACTCCACGCTGTTCATCGGGCAGTCCGAGTTGGACACGCTCACGATCAAGAACGTCGGCACGGACCTGCTCACGATCACGGGCATCGCCAGCGATAGCCCCGATTTCTCAGTACCCACTGCTGCGTTCTCGCTAGCACCGGGCGGCGTACGCGTCCTGCCGGTGACGTTCGCGCCGCTCACGGCCGGCGCGCGCGAAGCAGCGCTGCACATCGCCAGCAACGATCCCGACCAGCCCGTCACCGACATCCGGCTGATCGGCTCGGCCCTCGTGGCGCCGGTGCTCGAACTTGCTCCGGATTCGCTGACGGCGAACCTGTTCGCCGGGGATTCGCTCGCTGCCGTCGTCACACTCCGGAACAGCGGTGGCAGCCCGCTCTTGTGGTCCGGGGGCGCCGCGTCGGCGACACTGCTGTCGGCTTCTCCCGTGCTCGCGTCCGTGCCCGTGTCGGACAACAAGACGGTGCGCCAGTCGGCGGGCCGTGAGCCCAGTCCCGCAGAGTTGTGGAACCAGCCCGGAGCGTCCGATCCGGCCCTGCGCTCGGCAGGCGTTCCCACACCCACGGTACCGGCTACGACGCTGGCGGGGATCGTCGCCAACCTCAATGCCCAAGCGGGCGCCATCACGGCGCTCATCCCCGGGCGATTCGATTTCTTCGAGGGTGAGAACGGCAATTCCATCTCGGACGGCGGCAATGACATGTACGACGGCGGCAACTTCCTGGCCACCGAGCTCGGCGGCCTGTTCTACACGAACGGCGTCGTCGGCGGTTCCGCCGCGTTCGGGCCTTTGGGCCGCTACTTCACCAGCAAGTACCCGGGCCTGTTCGTGCTGGGGGCGGATCTCGACGGTACCAACCAGTTCACGATCGCCGGCAATCTGGGCGCCGATGGTCAGGGGAACGTGGACGGCGCCGTATTGCAGACCACGCGTGGCGGCATCGTGTATCGCGCGTTCGTGAAGCGCGTGTTCAACGCGTTCGACCCGTCGGTCAATCACATGGTCATCGTCGCGGACGCTCCGGGTGCGACGCACGCGTTCGCGGCGAACACCGATGACGATTTCCATCAGGTCTCCGGGCTGGCCGGCAGCAGGCGGCTCTACTACCTGCTCTACGCGGGCAACTTCGGGGGCTACATCGGCAACGTTGCGGCCGCCGCCATCTTCGAGAAGTTCCTCGAGATCGCGGATCCCGCGCCGGCCTGGCTCACCGCGACTCCGGAGTCCGGGATCATCCCACCGGGCGGCCAGCAGGACATCCAGGCGAAGTTCCTCACCACGGGACTCGTGCCGGGTGATTACCGGGGCAGCCTGAACATCACCAGCAACGATCCGTTGCGGCCACTGAAGGCCGTCCCCGCGCACCTGCACGTGATCGGCACGCCGCGCGTGGCGGTGGACCCGGCGCAGCTCGCGTTCGGGGAGTTGCTGGTGGGGGCGTCCAAGACCGATACGCTGCGTGTCTTCAATCCGGGCACCGACGTCCTGCATGTGACCAGCGTGAGCAATGCGTCGGGCCGTTTCACGGTGCCCGGCGCGGCGTTCGAGCTGTCGCCCGGGGCCAGCCGGTTGCTGGTCGTGACCTACACCCCGCACGTGGCGGAGGTCGTGGTGGACGCGCTCGACATCGCAAGCAACGATGCCAGCGCGCCGCACTTCATGGTGCCGCTCACGGCGAGCGCGGTCCCGGCGCCGCTGGCCGCCCTTGCACCGGACTCGCTGGTCTTCGCCGTGGCCGCCGGAAGCACGACGAGCGCACCCATGACGCTCACGAATGCCGGGGACGGGCTGTTGCGCTACAGCGTGGTGCGCGGCGCCGCCGTGTTGGCAGCACAGCCTGCGGCAACGGTGCAGCCGGAAACCATCTCGCGCCGCACGCGGCTGCCGGATAGCCCACCGCCGTCGGGTGACAGCGGGCCGCTCACGCTGTCACCGCTCCTCTCGCCGCTGGCGCGTTCAGCCTCGTCGCGGGCGCTCGTCATCGCGGACGGCGGCACGGAGACCGACGTCAGCACGATCCTCACCGCGGCGGGCTACGTCGTGACCGTGGTGGCGGACGACGGCGTGTGGAACGGCAGCAATCCAAGCCCGGATGGCTTCGGCCTCGTCGTGCTGCTCGATGGCCCCGGCGTGGGCAACGACATGCCGCTGGCGGGGCAGAACGCACTGCAGTCCTACGTGCAGGCGGGAGGCGGGCTCCTGGCGATGGAATGGGCGGCGTTCGAGGTGTCCGCGGGGCGTTACGTGAACTTGCGGTCACTGCTCCCGCTCTCCTGGGGCGAGTACGCGGACGGCACGTTCGCCTGCAGCGTGGTGGCCGCACACCCCGTGACTGTCGGAGTCTCGCCGAACTTCAATGTGTCGACCACGGCGGACCTCGGCGCGCTCAACTCCGGCCGCGCTCTGGTGGTGAGCGCTTCGGGAGCCCCGATGGTCGCGGTGAAGGATGTGGGCGCGGGCCACGTCGTGCACTTCGCGTCGGCCGGCAACTACTTCGGCTTCCGGCCGTTCACGTCGCTCGACATGCAGCGGTTATTCGTGAACGCGGCGAACTTCCTGAGCGGGTCCAACTGGCTCACGGTGGCCCCCGACGCGGGCGTGGTGGCACCGCATTCTTCGGCGGTGCTCACGGTGACAATCGACGCGACGTTGCTGAGCGCGGGCACGCAGCGGGCGAGCCTGCAAGTGAGCACCAACGATCCGCTCCACCCGTTGCTCATCCTGCCGGTGCGTGCGGTGGTCAGCGGGACCGCGGTCGCCACGGCGCCGGCGGACACCACTCTCGCATCGCGCAACCCGGCCGACCGAGGCTCGGCACACCCCGCGGCCGAAGTGCGGCTGGCGCTGCACGGATTCACCCCGAACCCACCCGTGCGTGAACTCGCCGTGTCGTTCTCGCTCCCGGACGCCGCGCCCGCCACGCTCGAACTGCTCGATCTCGCTGGGCGCCGCGTGCGCTCGGTGGACGTGGGCACGCTCGGGGCCGGGCGGCATACGGTGGCACTCGGGGAACGAGTCGGGCTGCCGAGTGGCGTGTACCTGGTGCGCCTGCGGCACTCGGGCCGTTCGCTCGTGGCCAAGTGCGTGCTCATGAGGTGATCCACACGGGCGCTTGCGTATCGTGCCGGACCGGTGTGAGCTCACCCGGTCCGGCACGACGCCACGTCTCGGCGCTGTAGCGGGTGGCCCAGCGGCAGCGTCAAGCCATGGACCATGAAGACAACGAGATGATGCGCCAGTTCATGATCACGAGCCCGGCGCCGGTTCCCTGCCGGCCGTGACGAGCGAGGCCCCGCCCTTCACCGGGCGGGGCTTCGTGCTTGGGGCATGCTGTCCCGGCAGGTTCGCAGTGCGGCCCATGGCGTCGAGCTGGGCTGGATCCCGCCGGTCTCTGCCAACCACGCCCGGAAGCCGCCGCGGCAGACTCCGGTCGTCAATCGTGACTTGTGACATGATGCACTCTGCTTTTCGCGCCATGCGGCTGAACGCCCTGACCACGGACGCTCACAACTACATGAGTTCACACTCTTCGTCGCCAGCCCCGCCCGACACCACCGGCACGCGCGCGCGCAGGCTGAAATCGGCACTCGGTGGACTCCTGCGTATTCCCGCGCTCAATGCCGCGATGCGGCTTGCCGTGCGGCCGTTCGCCGGCGCCATGCCAGTCGAGCAGCTGATGCGTCTGCCCGTCGTCGGCACCGTGCGCGTGACACTGCCGTCGGGAGCCGAGCTCAAGTTGTGCTCCGACGGCCGCGATGGGATCGCCTCCGCTTTGTACTGGCGCGGACTGCAGGCGTGGGAACCCGAGACGTTTCGCATCTTCGATGCGCTGCTTCCGACCGCGAACGTGGTACTGGATGTGGGTGCCAACAGCGGCCTGTTTGCACTCTACGCCGCGCTGGAACAACCGCGATGCAGGGTGTTCGCCTTCGAGCCCACGCCGATTTCCTCGGCAGGGCTGGCGCGCAACATCGAGGCGAACGATGTGCAAAACATCACGCGCTCCGAGGCAGCAGTCGGCGATCACGACGGCACGATCGACCTGTTCGTGCCACCGGGCGATTCCCTACCCTTGGGCGCCTCGACCCTGGCCACGTTTCGCACGCCGGGCACCCGCCTCGCGGTGGCCGCGTTGCGCCTCGACACGTTCGTCCGACAGCACCACGTGGAGCGCGTCGACCTGGTCAAGATCGACACGGAGGGCACGGAGCCGACTGTGCTGACAGGCGCGCGCGAACTGCTCGAGCGTGACCAGCCGTGGATCGTGTGCGAGGTGCTCCACGGCCTCACCGAGGCCGGCTTGCACGCGGAACTGGACCGTCTCGGCTACCGCTACTTCCTGATCACCGGTCGCGGGCTGCAAGAGCGTCCGCGCATCGAAGGCGACCCCGCCTATCGCGATCGCAACTGGCTCTTCGCCACGTCGCGACGGCTGGAGTCCGTACCGGGCCTGCTCTGACGCCCCGCACCGGCTACGGCAGCATGTCGTTGAGGCTCATCCCACAGGCACCAAACGATGAGGCTGACCGGATCCCCGACCCATGCGGTTCCCTCCCGACGAGGGCGTGAA
>JANNWR010000046.1:0-1628 GCA_031408715.1 bacterium | reverse complement strand
GTGCCTTCCGTGTTCTTGGGTGGGTAGCCCAACATGCCCTTGAAGGCGAGGAATCCGACGGCGACGGCAAGCACCACGATACCCGCCACGAGAGAGTTACGGTTGTTGGCCATTGCATCCTCCAGTCTTACACACGCACTGCGGTGGACGGTGTTCCTGCTGATCGATCGGATTTCCTGACTAATGACCCCTCAAGAGCTTGGAGGTTGGTTCCTCCGAGAGATGCTTGTCGTCCTGGTTGGGCGCCGCCTCTTGCAGGCCCGTGATCGTGAGCTCGCGCTCGACGGCGTGGCCGTCGGCGAACGTGACCCGGATCCGGACCGTGGCGTTCGGCATGGGTGCGGAACCGAGAAAGGTCTGGTGCTGGTGCGCGGGCAGCCCCATGTGGAACTCGGGGACTGGCGTCTCCCTCCCGGCAAGCAGCTCGGTCATCATCCCGATTCCCGGCGTGAGCGCGGTGAGTTCGACCTCGACTCGTTCAGTGCCGGCGTCGAGCCGCATAGTGAAACCAGTACGAGTGCGTTCCCAGTGCACTTGCACCTTCGCATCACCCTCGCCGAGCGCCATCGTGCCGGCAGCGCTTGCACGAACAAGGGTCCCTGCGCGCTGCGACCCGCCGGGACTTCCCGCGCGGGGCGGTCCGCCCGCGAACCACAGCAGCCCCAACGCGACAGCGACCGCGACGGCCGGGAAGGCCAACCGCCGGCCGGCCCAACCCGACCACCAGGACGGCCCCGAGCCCACGACCGGGTCGGCGATCGTGCCGGAGCGAGGAGTGCGCAGGACCTCGGCCATGACCGCATCGTGCAACCCGGGCGGCACTTCTGACGGTTGCAGATGCGAGAGCCGCCGGAACACGTCCGACTGAGCCTCGAAACGCTGGCGCAAGGCCGGGTCACGCGACAGCTCGGCTTGAAACTCGAGTAGCTCGCCGGCGGTGACATCGCCCGCGAGCACGCGTTCGATGAGTTCTTCCAACGCCTCGCGTGACCGATTCACGGCGCCTCCGTTCGCACGGCACCGGGCGCGTCTGCGTAGCCCATGTCGCGCAAGATCTCGCCCAGCCGTGTCCGCGCCGAGAAAAGTCGCGACTTCACGGTCCGGGCGGGAAGCTGGAGGACATCGGCGACCTCGTCATAAGACAGTTGCAGCGCATGGCGCAGCACGATGACCTCCCGTTGCCGGTCCGTCAGCCTCGCCATGGCCCGTTCGAGCTGTTCGCTCCGCTCACGGTCCGCAGCGTCATCCTCGGGGGTGGCTCCCCCGTCGACGAGGCACTCATCCAGCGGTTCGACCCGCCGGCGCTCGCGCACACGGTTGAGAGATTCGTTCAGCGTGATCCGGTAGATCCAGCTGAAGAAACGCCGACCGCGATCGAACTGGGCCAGATGGAGCCACGCCTTCACGAATGCGCTCTGCGTGGCGTCACGCGCATCCTCGCGATTCCGCAAGGTGCGCAGGGCCACGTTGAAAAGCGGTCGCTCGTAGCGCTTGACCAACTCGGAGAATGCCGAGTGGTCGCCAGCAAGGCTCCGTTGGACCAGCGTCTCGTCGTCCATCAATACACGCCAAGGTTCCCGAAGTTGGTACGTCGAGATGGACGTCCGAGTGCGGACGAAACGGGAACC
>JANNWR010000045.1:0-4161 GCA_031408715.1 bacterium | reverse complement strand
GCCCGGTCCGATCAGGACCCGACGGCGGCCGGCGATGTATTGCGCGTTGACGAACTGGCACAGCAGTGGGCGATCTCAGGCTGCCCCGGGCCTCCGCCGCTTGGCTGCGCCACCCAGCGCTTCGGTGCGTTCGATCGCGTGCTCGAGGCGCTCGAGCAGCAGCGCCATCGCCTCGCTCGCGAAATCGGTGGCGAGCCCGGCGCCCGTCGCTGCCGACAGCAGGAGCGCAGCATACGAGTTGAGTGACATGCCTTCGGATTCGGCGCGTTCGGCCAGTGCCGCGTGCAACGACTTGGGAATGCGCAGCCGGAACTGCCCGCTGTAGGCAAGCTGCTCGCGCGGTTCGGGCAGCGCCTTGCCTTCGGCCGCGTAGGTCTCGATCACGGCCTCGAGCGCGACTGCCATCTCGGCGAGGTCCGCTCTACGTCCTCACCCGCGACGCCGACACGCTCAGCCGTGGGCGCCCTTCAACCACCTTCACGCGGCCGACAAGTGGCGCACGGCCGCGGCGTTCGGACACCACGATCTTCACGTCGTGACCGAGGGCGTTGAGGAACCGGAACAGCCGGTCGGTGGAGTACCCGGCGAGCTGGCCGCGCATGATGTCGGACACCGTCGGCTGCTGGACTCCCATGAGCCTGGCTGCCTGCACCTGCGTAAGCGCCCGCCGCCGGATGATCTGCTCGATGTGGATCGAGAGCTCGGCCCGAGTACGTGCTTCGTCAGGCTCCGGCAGGCCCAGGTCCGCGAACACATTGCCGCTGCCGCGCTCGATCGGGATCTTGGTCTTGTCTGGAGGTTTGCGTCTTCGGTTTGATTTCGCTGGCATGTTCTTGCTCGGCCCGCTTGAGCCGCTCCTTCGAGATGCGTCCACTCACCAGATCGAGCGCTGGAATCGCTGCTCCGCGATTATAGCAGTTATGGCATATCACTGCGAAGCTCCGGGCTAAGCCAGCGGCGTGGGCCGAACGGCCGCCGACCTCACGGGACTATTGGGCGCCTTCGGTCTTCGCGCCCCAACGCTCCAGCGCATTCACGCGCCGCTCGAGTTCGCCAACCACTTTCATGATGTCGTCGAAAGTCGGGGGCTTCCCCATGAACATCTCGCTGGCCATCGCGGCGTAGTCGTCATGCCAGTGCTTCATGCGGTATGGCGCGGGCACCAACCGGACGCTGCCCGGCTCGAGCAATCGCTGTCCCTCGGCGGCACCACGGAAGAGAATCCGGCGGTGCTCGACGACGTCGCGAAATAGCTGAGGCCTGGCCAGCGCCCTTGCCGCGACATCCTTCTGCTCCAAGCAGAAAAGGTCGTAGTAGTGACGGGCCTGGCGCGCGGGCGGTGCTTTTTCCTTGAATGATGTCTCATGCAGCAGCGACACCTTCTCCCAGAACGTGCGCTCGGGCGCCACCGCACGAACATGGAATGCTCGGCTGTTCTCGCCCATTCCAGAGTAGTCGGGCATGTACGGACGCACTTCGACGTTGGCATTCGGTTCGATGTCGGACCGGGCGCCGAACTCCGCCTTGACGACCGGCTGCAGGTACCTGGCCTCGTCCAGCACCGACTTGTATTCGAGCAGGATCGTCTGTTGGTCGCTGTCGGTAGGATCAAGCGCCACGGCCCTCACCAACTCGCCGTCGACCGCCTGTTTCAACTCCGGGAGCAACGATTCCGCCACGAAGCGCTGGCAGGCCCGCTTCACTTCGGCCACTCGCCCGTCCTGCTGGCTTCTGCTCGGTGCTGCTTGTGGCGCCGCGTCGCCTGCAAACCCGAGCATGCGGCGATCGACCACGAGGTCGATGTCCTCGGAGAAGCGTTCGATGAGCCCCCAGCACTTGGAGAGCGACGTCCCGCCCTTGAGCGTCAGGTGCGCGGCATTGCTCGATCCGAAGAAGTGTCGCAGCGCCCAGCACACCCACAGGTCCTTCTCGATCGCGACTGCCGGGAGCCCCAGCTCGTCGGTCGCGCGCTCGAACAGTTCTGCTCGCCGCGCGCGCGACAGTGCGAAGAACGCGTCCATCGCTACTTTGCCTCAACTTCCGCGATCTCGCGGATGACCCGGGTCATCCAGACTGGCGCGCTGCGAGCGTCGAGCAGCAGTTCCTTGCGCTCGCGAGGTGTGAGTTGCGCGCGCACCCTGCGGATGACCGAGGCGTCGACGCTCGTTGCACCCAGCCACTTGAGCGCATGAATGATCGTGCCGCTCTTCTTGCCGGCAGTGGCCATCTGGCGGGGAGTCGCATGCTTGAGCACGATCTTGCGCGGGCCGATCGTCACGGTTCGACTCTTGCCGTCGGTGAGGACGGTGACCCGGAGCGGCACCTGCTCGGAAAGCCCGAGCACGTTGGCGGCATGGGCCCCGGAGGGCTGGAACCGTGTCGCCTCGCGACCCTTGAGTGCGCGCAGCACGGCGTCGGTCGCGGGCCACATGACGCGGCGGTCCGAGTCGATGCGGGGATAGTCGTAGAGCCCACGTGTCAGCTTCCGGATCCGGCCGTCACGAGCCGCCCGGGCCAGGGCCGAGTACACGGCCCAGCGCCCACCCAGGTCCAGGAACTCGCTCGGGGTGAAGACGTACCCCCTGCCGGTACCTAGAATCCGCGCAAAGATTGCACCTTCAACGGATTGTGACCGCTTGCGGCGTTTCTTCATGCCCAAAAAAATGCGCCTTTTTTTGGCAATAGTCCAGCGGTGATTGGTGGTGGCGAGCTCACTCGGCGTCGGGTTCATCGACGAGATCCTTGTCACCGAACGCCTCGAATCGTTCGAGGCCACCTCCGGGGCGGTAGAGGTCGGCCGTGCGTTCTGCGGCGCGCGCGAGCGCTTCGTCGCGTTCGGCCGGGTCGCCGTACAAGTAATCGACCGCGGTGCGACGGCGTGGAGCGAGCTGCGCTTCGAGCGGCGCGGTGACCCCAGGGAGGATCTCCTCAGCGGCCGACGGCGTCACCATGCCCTCGGCCAGAGCCCGCAGGAGCAGCTGCCGCAGCCGTGACGGGCCGCGCTCGGCATCGCACACGATGGGCTCCTGCTTGCGCCAGCCCAGTTTGCTGATGCGCACGCATAGCTCCCGGTAGTGACCATCCGAGATGACATCGAGGTCGAGCGCCCGGCGCATGAGTGCCTGCATGCTGAGGCCGTACTTGAGCTTGAGCGGCTTGAGCTCGTCGAGGTCGAGTCGCCGGCGCTTGCGACCGAGTTCGTGGTACATGGCGGGCGCCGGTGCGATGAAAGCACCCGCAAAGCGATTGGCCAGCGCTTCGCGCTGCTTGGCGTCCGCCTGATTGCAGTCGATGGCCAGATGCCCGAGTTCGTGCGCCATGGTGTATCGCACGCGATCGGCTGGGGCGTCGCTGTTCACCACGATCACCGGATGACGGCCGGAGGCGATGCCCGACAGGCCATCGAACGCGGCGTCGCCGGCGGGTACCTGCACCACGACCCCACCGTGGTCCTCGATCGACGCGGCCACGCTCTCGAGGGGCCCCGTGCCGAGGTCCCAGAGTGACCGCACCTGCTCGGCCACGTGTTCGGCGTCGGCCACCGACTTCACAGCACGCCGTGCGGGGAACCCGCGGTGTCGCGGACTGGTGGAGAACTGCCGCTCGAGTTCAATCTGCTGTTCGACCTGTCGCTGCGCGAGCGTCTGGATCTGGATGGACTTGCCCTTGCCGAGGGCCGTCCGCTTGCGGAACGCCAGCCACTCGACCTGTACCGTGGCTGGCGACAGCAGTTGGCTGGCGGTGACGCCGTAGAGCGCCATGAGCCGCGTGAACACGCGGGGCGTGGGCAGACTCTTGCCCAGCTCGTGCTTGCTGAGCGCCGCGCGCGAAATGGACAACCCCTGCGCGCTGAGGTGATCCGCGACGGCCTGCAGCGAGAGCCCGGCTGCGAGGCGTGCCTGATGGAGTCGAGTCGGATTCATGGCGAGGCGGGCGTCCTGCTGGAAGCTGGGGGGGCGGCAGCGCGACTGGTTGACAGTATCTTAAACGTGTCTGATTTTGTCAACTACGCTGCCAGCCTTCAGTCTTGCGTTGGCAAGGCCGATTGAATAAAGTGGAGTCCCCGAGATCGATTGCCGAACTGTGCCCGAAAGGGGCAGGCGGCGGATCCCACGGCCACCCTTCGAGGTGGCCGTGGTTGTTATGGGGGCCGTATCGACT
>JANNWR010000044.1:0-32495 GCA_031408715.1 bacterium | reverse complement strand
ACGCACGTGGTGGTATTCGGTCGCACCCGCATCCCCGGTCCGGTCGACTTGCGCGTCGGCGCCGACGGCTCGCTCTGGTACCTGGCGCGCGGCAACAGCGTGCCCACCGGCGGCCCGGGTACGGCGTGGGGCACGCTGGTGAGGATAGGACTCCAAACATCAGGCGTGCATTGACTTGCAGACCGCATGACGTAACCCCGAGCGACGCGTTTGCTTGCCAGCGACTGACCGTGCTGTTCGTGCGCGGGATACCATTTGGCTGTGGCAGGCCGGCAGCCGGGCGCTTACCATAGTAGTTGGTTGAGGCCATTGTGCGCTGCGGTGGCCCCCGGCGTGAGGAGTCCTCTTGATGTCAGCTCCCAACTGCTGCGTGCACTGCCGGTCCTCGCCACGATCGAGTTGCTCACGCTCGCCGCGATCGCACCCAGGCCTGCGGCCGTCGGTGTCGCACCACCCTCACAGGCCTATCCGCCCTGCGATGCTTTTGCGTACGCCGGCGGCGGCGACAGCGTGCTCGCGATCGTTCCGAATGCGGGAGTAGCGCAGCCTTTGCCGGCGGGGATCTCGATGGCGGCGTGCAGTCTGCGCGTGACTTCCTCGACATTCAACGCTGCGGCGAGCGTGCTGGTCCGGCAGTGGGACCCGACCACGCTTGCGCCTGATGCGCACACGGTGGCGCTGCGCGCACAATGGCTCGACCCGTCATCGTTCGTCTACGCAGGCGGGGCAGCTCGGCGCGTGCAGTTCGTGCCACCGGTGGTGACCCGCAGTGTCTCCGGTGTGGCGGACCCGCCGCGGCTGACGACGGCATTCGAGTTCATCTCTCGCCCTTACAGTCCCGGCCCGACTCCCCTTGCATGGTTCGATCCGGACGGCGATCCCAACATGCCCGCCGCCGGCGAGTTGCATGCCGACGGCACGCGCGCGCCGTTGCAGGGCTCGCACCCCGTGATCGCGCATGCGATCTGCGCGGGGGACGAGGACCTGAACCAACTGCGCGTGGCGCAGAGCGTCATGCGTACCGACGCCCTGCCGGCGATCGGGACCGATGGCTACGCTCAACGTTTCCGGGTGCCGCAACCGGTCGAGTTGCGCTGGATCGAACTCGCGCTGAACACCAGTAATTATCCAAACTATCCCACTGGTCGCGACACAGTTTCGGGACCGCGCATGCCGCTGCGCTATGCGACCGTCGGCGTGATCGACGGTGCGGAAATGGCAGCCCCCAGCGCGATCATGCCGCCGGCGCTCGTGGAGGCGTTCGTCGACTTCTATGTCGCCACCGACCGCCCCGTCTGGGTGTCATGCGTCGACCTGGATCGGACCATAACGCTGCAACCCGGCCGAGACTACTGGCTCTACGTACGTGATGCCGCACTCGGAACGCTACGCTTCCAACTCGCCCAAAGGACGGCCAACGAGAGTGCCGATTTCAATGCGGGCATCGGTCCGTACTTCGAGCGCGACACGAGTCTGGCCGGATGGCACGAGCCAGACGGGCGCGCACTGTCGTTCCGTCTGATCGGCCGGCCCGTTCCCGTCCTGCCGGGTCCACCCACACCACAACGCGGCGATCTCCGACTGCGTGTCGCACCGAATCCCGCACAGGAGAACATCCTCGCGGGCTGGTCGGGTGCCGTGGGTCCGGTGCGTCTCGAGCTCTACGACGCTCGAGGCCGCAAGGTCGCGGCTGGTGCTGGAGGCGCAGCGGGCTCGTGGCAGTTCTCGCGCACCGGCCTTAACGGCCAGGCTCTCCCGGCCGGCGTCTACTTCGTCCACGCCCGTGATACTGCAGGCGGTCATGTTATCCAGCGCGTGGTCCTGCTGCGCTGATCCTCCCTCGAGCCAGCGCGGTGAGCGCGACTCAGGGATTCATTCGATTGCGGCCAGTGGTGATGCTCTCCTGAAGGAGTTCGTGAAATGCTTGCCAGCTTCAAGCGCCTTGGCGCGGTGCTACGCATCGTGCCTGCGCTCGCCGCTCTCGTGATTCTGGCGCTCGCCGCCAACGCACCGCGCACTGCGCGACTCGGGCCTGCCCCGCCCACTTACCTACAGAGCGGGCCGTGCACGCAGTTCGTGCAGAGTGCGCCCGGTGACAGTTTGTACGTATTCGGTCTCAGCACGGGTGTGTCGCAGCCGCTCGTGGCGGGTGTGGCGGTGGCGGCGTGCAGCGTCTCGGTGCAGTTGAACGGTTGGGGCTGGCTGCGGCTCACCTTGGCCGATTGGGATCCGCTCGCGCTAATGCAGGATCCGCACACCATCGCTCTGCGCACCCAACTGCTCAACCCCTCGGATCTGCAGTACTACACCCTCAATCGGATGCCGCGCGTCAACTTCATCCCGCCAGTCGTGACGCATAGCCTGAGCGGGCTGGCCGACGCCCCGCGCCCGGGGATCACGGCCGAGGTGACCGCACCCAGCTCGAGCTATTCGACCTCCTATCAGAGCAGTTACGCCTTCGCGGGCTCGAACGACCTGCCCTTGGCGCGCTCCGTGCCGTCGGCCGGCAGCGCGCGGCCGGTGTTGCCGGGCCCGCACCCCGTGCTCGCGCACGCCATCTGCGATGCCGGCGGCGACCTCCAGCAGTTGAGCATCGTGCAGGCCGTGTCGCGCACCGATGAAGTGCTGGCCGGACGGCCCCGGGAACTCGTGCAGCACTTTCGCGTGCCACAACGCGTGGAGCTGCGCTGGATCGAGTTCGCCGTGGTGCCGAACGACTACCAGTGGCCTTACTACCTTGATGCGACCTCGGTCAGCATCCACGACGCGAGTGCCGCCGAGCCGCCGTCGCAGTTGCCGGCCGCCTACACCTCGGCGTTCTTCATGGCCTACACCGATGGCAGCGGCGTCAACACTCCGCACTGGGCGGGTGATCTGGGCCTCAATCACGTCATGGTGCTCGAGCCCGGCCATGATTACTGGCTGCACCTGAACGACGCGCGCGCCATGCAGTATCACGCCCGTGTGCTGGACGGCAGCGAATCGCCCGAGTTCGTGTCCGACATCGGCGGGTTGTTCACGCGCGACACGGTGACCGCGGCCTGGAGCGCGCAGCCCGCGCGGGCGTTGAGCTTCAAGCTGATCGGCAAGCCGGTGGCTCCGGTGGGCGTCACGCCTCCGCCCGCGGCTGCAGCCTTCGCGCTGCACGTGGCGCCCAACCCGGCCGCGAGCATCGCGGACGTGCGCTGGTCCGGGGCGGTGGGCCCGGTGCGCATCGAAGTGCTCGATGCGCGCGGTCGTCGCGTCGCGGCCGGGCAGGGCGGTGCCGCGGGCTCGTGGTCGTTCGCGCGCACCGGCCGCGATGGCCGGGCGCTGAGCGCGGGCGTGTACTTCGTGCATGCACGGGACAGTGCTGGCGGGCACGCGGTGGAACGCGTCGTACTGATCCCGTAGTCGCGCGAAGCGTGCGACAGCATCCGGGGCCCCGGACGCATGGCATCCGGGGGCCGCGGCATTGCTGCCGGGGGCGGGACACACCAGCACCGCGATCACGTCGCCACAATTCCCATGGACGGCAGCGCGCCGCAGCGTAGACTGCGCCATCACCCGGATCCTTGGCACGTGCTATCCGCGTGCCCGCTGTATTCCACAACTGCCGCGCACCTGTGCATCGCGTGCTAAGGGGACACTCCCATCGATCGCGTCGCGCGTATCGTCATCCGCGTCGCACTCGCGGCCGCCATCCTCGGCTTCGTGCCGGGGCTGTTCGAGCCGTTCATGCCCGTGAAGGCCGTGGTCTTGCGCGTCGCGGGCCTCGGTCTGCTGGCGTGGTTCGCCGCCGAGGCGTGGGGGGGACGCGTGCGCCGGCCCGGGCTGCTCACCGCGGGCGTGCTGTCGTGGGTCGCAGCCGGCGTGTTGTGCACGCTCACCGCGCGCTCGCCGCATCTGGCGTTGCTCGGCGAGGTGAGCCAGCGCGAAGGTCTGTTCACGCTGATCGCGTTGGCCGGACTGCATCTGGCCGCTGGCCACGCGCACCGTCACGAACGCGACGTGCGCGACACGCTCCGCGTGGTGGTCGCGGCCGGCGTGGCCGCCGCGGTGTACGCGCAGTTGCAGCTGGCCGGACTCGATCCGGTGCGCTGGAGCGGCATGCAGACCTATGTCGCCAGCGGCGTGGTCGCCCTTCGCCCCGCAGGTCCGCTCGGCAACACGCTGTTGCTCGGCGCCGTGCTCGCGGGTGTGTTGCCACTGGCACTGGAACGCGTCTGCGAGCGTCGCAGTGACCCGGCGTGGCTCGTACCCGCAGCGGCCTTGGTCGCGGCCACGCTGATGATGACATTGTCGCGCGGCGTCTGGTTCGCTGCGGCGGTCGGCGCGCTGTTCGCGGTGGCGGCCGTGCTCCGGGCAGGCGCTCCGCCGCGGCGCGTGGCCTGGACTCTGGCGGCGAGCCTGTCGCCGGCGCTGCTGTTCGGCGTGGGCCGCGCGTGGGAGCCTCTGGTGGCGCGCGTGACCGAGGGCTTCGGCGTGGGCTCCACGGCGGCACGCTCGGGAATCGCGACCGGTGCGCTGCAGCTGTGGGGCGAACATCCGTGGACCGGCGTCGGGCTCGATGGCTTCGGGCTGGCGTTCCCGCTCGTGCAGCAGCCATCGTTCTGGCGCAGTGAGTGGCTCGGCGTACCGATTCACGCACACTCCGCGGTGCTCCAGGTGCTCGCGACGATGGGTGTCGCCGGCATGCTGGCCGGCGCGGTTTGGCTCGTGGGCGCCGCGTACGAGTGGATCGTGGCGTGGCGCGCTGCTGCACCGGCGAGCGACGAGCCGACGGAGCGCGCCTTGCTCGCGGGTCTGGGCGGCGCGATCGTGGCGTTGGGAGTGACCGGCATGTTCAATGTGCTGGGGTTGGCCGGCGCGGCGCTGTTCGTGGTGTGCTGCGCGCTGCCCGGTGCGCTGCGCGACCTGCCGGATCCCGCGCGCGTGCCTGGCCGGCCAGGCCGTCCCTTCCACCCAATAGCCCCGGCACTCGCCGCCATCGTGGTCGCGATCCCTGAGTTCGTGGCTGGCACGAGCGAACTATCCGGGCTCGCCCACGCACGACCTGCGCGGGACGAACTGTCGCGCGCAGGCTTCACGCCAAGCGAGTGGACGGCCGTCACGGGTGCGCGCGCGGCAGCGCTTCAGCGCGCCACGGCGATCTGGCCTCACGATGATGTGCTGTGGCGCATGACGAGTGCGACGCTGCTGCAGGCTGCGGCACTGCCCGACGGCAACGGTGCGCCGGCCGAAGCCGCCGCCGAGCGTGCAGGGCGGAGGGCGGTCGAGCTCGTGCCACTGCGGGCCGCGGCTCACGTGAGCCTGGCCGATGCGCTCGCCGCGCGCGCACTGCGCAACGGGGCGAAGTCGACCGCGGACTCGGCGCGGGTCGCGTATGCGCGCGCCGAGTCGTTGGCTCCCTCGGATGGCTGGATCCTCGTGGCGCACGCGCGCTTCGAGTTGGCACACCGAGACGGCGCACATGCATATGAAGTGGCACAGCGCCTGACCGGTCTGTATCCCGAAGCGGCTGCGGGTCACGCGCTCGCCGGTGCGGCGCTCATGTTGTTGCGACGGCCCGACGAAGCGTTGACCGCGCTCCGGCTGGCGCGCGGAGCGCGCTGGGAACAGGACGCCGCGCCTCAGCGCGCGGCGGTCGACCGGCTGCTCGACGGCGCAGGCCCGGCTCGTGCTCGTCTGCGCCCGTCCGCCGGACCTCGCAAGCGCCGCACGGGCCTGCGCTGAGCGCAACACCTCGCCCGGAAGGCTCCGCCCGCCCGCGCGAGCGCGATGCTGGGCGCCATACCGCACTCGTGACGCCGTCGCCCGCGCTGGTGCGCTGGCATGCCGCCTGTCGTAGGCTGCCCGCGTAACTTGCATAGTCGCCCCGCCGGGAGCACCGGCCCGCGCAACGCACGCAGCGGATCCTGCGTACGGCCAGTCGTTCCCATCCCCCTGTGGCAAGCCGTGTCGCGCCGAACCGGCGTGGGCGTGCCCGCCACTCCACGGAGGTCCTCCCGCATGTCCCGCAAGATGCTGATGCTGTTCGCCCTCGGCTTGCTGCTCGCTCCGGTCGTCCAGGCGCAGACCCTCGATGAGGTCCTCGGCAAGCACTACGAGGCCATCGGCGGACTCGAGAAGATCAAGGCGCTCAACTCGATGCGCGTCACGGGCACGATGGGCCTGGGGCCCGGCATGGAGGCGCCCGTCACCATGGAACGCAAGCGCCCGGGCAAGTCGCGCGTGGAGTTCGTGGTCCAGGGCATGGTCGGTGTTCAGGCGTTCGACGGTGTGAAGTCGTGGTCCATGATGCCGTTCATGGGCGAGAAGGATCCGAAGGCGGGTTCGGACGAAGAGAACAAGAACGCCGCGGACGACGCCGATTTCGATGGCGTGCTGGTCGACTGGAAGGCCAAGGGCCACACGGTCGAGCTCGTGGGCAAGGAAGCGGTCGAGGGCGCCGACACCTGGAAGCTCAAGGTCACGAAGAAGAACGGTGACGTCGAGTACCACTACCTGGACGCCGAGACCTACCTGCTGGTGAAGACCGAGGGCAAGGCGAAGATGCGCGGCACCGAGATGGAGTTCGAATCGCTGTTCAGTGACTACAAGGACGTCGACGGCTACATGGAGCCATTCTCCATGGAGCAAGGCGCCAAGGGCTCGCCCCAGAAGCGCAAGATGACGTTCACGAAGATCGAACTCAATGTGGCGCTCGATGATTCGCGCTTCACGATGCCGGTCGCGGCCGACACCTCGAAGGCCGAGCCCAAGGCGGCGCCGGCCAAGGATGGCGACAAGAAGGCCGCTGCTCCGAAGGCCGATGTGAAGGCGGTCAAGAAGAAGGACAAGTAGTCACTCAGGTCATGCGGCGCGGTCCCTCGAGCCCCGGGGACCGCGCCGTTCGATTTTCACCTTCCTGGACGAGGTCCCCGGTCATGCGTTCCACGAGTTCGTTCCGGTTCTTCCTGTTCGCCGCCGCAGGCTCCGGTGTTGCCCGGGCCGTGATGTCCACCGTCGCAATCGTCGCAATGGTCGCGGCCCTGATGGCGTGCATGGTCCTGTGCGCGCGCGCAGCGGACGCGCCCGCCGGTGCGGCTGCGAACGACTGGAAGCTCGACTCCGATACGTTCGAGGGGCTGCGCGCGCGCTCACTCGGACCCGGCACCATGAGCGGCCGCATCAGCTGCATCGATGGCGTCTCCGGTGAACGCAACACGCTGTGGGTCGGCACGGCCGGTGGTGGCGTGTGGCGGTCCCGCGACAACGGCACCACCTGGAAGTCAGTGTTCGACGCCAACGCCATGAGCATCGGTGCCATCCGCGTGTCGGCGAAAGACCCCAAGATCGTCTACGTGGGCGCGGGGGAGACCTGGACGCGCAACAGCGTCGGCTACGGCGACGGCATGTACCGCACCACCGATGGTGGTGACTCGTGGACGCATCTGGGGCTCGAGAAGACCGAGCGCATCGCGCGCATCATCGTGCACCCCACTCGCCCCGACACGGTCGTGGTCGCGGCCCTGGGGCCGCTGTTCGCGGACAGCCCGGAGCGCGGCATCTACCGCACCACCGACGGCGGCAAGACCTGGGACAAGACGCTGTACGTCGACGCACGCACCGGCGCTGCCGACCTGGCCGTCGACCCGCAGAATCCCGATGTGCTGTACGCCTCGATGTGGAGCGTGCGTCGTCAGGCGTGGACTTTTGCTTCGGGAGGCCCGGGCTCGGGCCTGTACAAGAGCGTCGACGGCGGCAAGACGTGGCGGAAGCTCGTGAACGGCCTGCCCGAAGGCGATCTGGGGCGCATCGGTGTGGCGGTGTCGCCCGCGCGTGCGAGCCGGCTTTATGCCGTCGTCGAAGCCAAGAAGACCGCGTTCTACATGAGCGATGACGCTGGCGAGAACTGGCAGAAGGGCAACGACTCGAGCGCCGACGTGACGTGGCGGCCGTTCTATTTTGCCAACGTCGCTCCCGATCCCAAGAACTTCGAGCGCGTCTACAAGGGCGGCCTGAATCTGGCGGCCAGCGAGGATGGCGGCAAGACGTTCGTGGGCGTGGGCGGTGGCGGCTTCGGTGGCGCGCCGTATCACAGCGACCTGCACGCCGTGTGGATCGATCCCAAGAACACCGAGTTCATCGTCATCGGCACCGACGGTGGCGTGTACCTGTCGTTGGACCGTGGCAACACCTGGCGGCCGTGCGAGAACATCCCCGTGGGCCAGTTCTATCACGTCAGTTATGACATGCGAACGCCCTACAACGTGTATGGCGGACTTCAAGATAACGGCACCTGGACCGCGCCCAGCACGCGCTCGGGCGGCGTGCCGAACCGGCTGTGGGAGAGTCTGCTGGGCGGCGACGGCTTCTGGGCGTTCCCCGACGCCAAGGACCAGGACGTGGTGTATTGCGAATATCAGGGCGGACACGTCTCGCGCGTCCGCTTGTCGAGTGGCGAGACGAAGGACATCCAGCCGTTACGCGGCCAAGGTGATCCCAAGCTGCGTTTCAACTGGAACGCGCCGCTGCACGTCGGTCCGAGTGGCGCGCTCTACATGGGTGCCCAGTACCTGTACCGCACGCGCGACATGGGCGACACGTGGGAGAAGATCTCGCCCGACCTGTCCACGAACGATCCCGCCAAGCTGCAACAGGACAAGTCGGGTGGTCTTTCGATCGACAACTCGACCGCCGAGAACCACTGCACGGTGTACGCCATCGGCGAATCGCCGAAGGACGCGAACGTGGTGTGGGTGGGTACCGACGACGGCCAGTTGCAGCTCACGCGTGATGGCGGCAAGAGCTGGATGAACGTGAGCAAGAACCTCACCGGACTGCCGCCGTTCACGTGGATCTCTTCCGTCGCGCCGTCGTCGCACGATGCCGGCACGTGCTTCGTGACCGCCGACGGCCACATGCTGGGCGACTTCGCGCCGCATGTGTACGTGACGCGCGACTTCGGCAAGTCGTTCACCGCGCTCGCCACGCCGGCGATCAAGGGCTACGCGCACACCGTGCGGCAGGATCCGGTGAACCCCGACCTGGTGTTCGTGGGCACGGAGTGGGGGCTGTACGGTTCGTTGGACGGCGGCCAGCGGTGGGCGCAGATCAAGGCCGGCATCCCGAACGTCGCGGTGCGTGACCTGGCGATCCATCCGCGTGAGGGCGACCTGCTGGTGGCCACGCACGGCCGCGGCATCTACATCATCGATGACCTGTCGCCGCTGCGCTCGCTGACGCGCGACAAGCTCGCCGCCGACGCGGCGTTCCTCGCCACGCGGCCGAACGTGTTGTCGATCCCGCGCCAGGAACAGCGCTTCGCCGGCAGCGCCGACTGGGCCGGCGACGAGCTGCCCGAGGCGGCGATCCTGACGTACTACCTGAAGAAGCGGCACTTGATCGGCGATCTCAAGCTCGAGATCTTCGATGCGGACGGCAAGAAACTCTCGACCATCTCGGGCGGCCGTCGTCGCGGCATCAACCGCGTCGAATGGCCGATGCGCCTGAAGGGCCCGAAGCTGCCGCCGGCCGCGAACCTGGTCCCCAACTTCTTCGCGTTCGTGGGCCCGCGTGCGGCCTCCGGCACTTACACCGCCAAGCTCACGAAGAACAAGGACACGTTCACGAGCACGTTCACGCTCACTCCCGATCCGCGCGCCACGCATTCGGCAGAAGACCGCGCGCTTCAAGTGAAGCTCGTGAATCGTCTGTATGGCCGGCTGGGCGACCTGACCTACACCGTCGAGGGCATCCAGGCCGTGCGGGATTCGGCGAAGGCCCGCGCCAAGTCGCTCGGCAAGGATGCGCTCGCCACCAAGCTCACCGCGTTCGCCGGCGAGCTCGAGGCTCTGCGCGGCCGGCTGGTCGCCGCCAAAGACGGTGGGCGGCTCACGGGTGAAGAACAACTGCGTGAGCAGCTGGGCGATCTGTACGGCAAGGTGAACGGCTACGATGGCCGCCCCACCAACGGCCAGATCGCACTCGCCGACGTGCTCGAAGGCGAACTCAAGAAGGGCGCCGCTGAGTTCGACGCGCTGGTCGCCAAGTCATTGCCAGCGCTGAACGCGGGGCTGGCGGCCAAGAAACTGCCCGTGCTGGCACGCGAGAGCCGCGAGGCCTACGACAAGCGCGCCGAGGAGTCCGCTCGCGGCACGGGCGGATTGGACGTCGTGCGCGCGCTCATGGGTGACGCTGCCGTTGAGGCGGGAGAGCGCGAGTAGTCAAGCCACGAGAGTGACGACAAGCGAGCGGGAGGACCGGAAGCCACGGTCCTCCCGCTTTCGCACACCCCGCCTTCCGCCCCCAACGAGTCTGCTGCGCCGTGGGGTAGTAGGACGAGGGCGTGGGGAGCGGAGCGCTCTCGCTGTGGCCAGTCGCGAACAGGCAATTGCACAGGGATGTGCAAATGCCGCCCGTGAGCGTCAGGGAGGTCCGGCCAGGATGGCCGGACCGAGCGTTGGCCGCAGCGAGAGCGCCCCGGTCACCGCGGCCGACGCCAACTACCGCTCCCCGCGCCGCAGCAGCACGAGTGCATACCCCATGGTGCCCCGTCCCCACTTCTCGTAAGCACGCGCCCACGTCTCGATGCGCACACGGAACGCGCCGGCGTCCGGGTCGTCCGGATGTGCATCGCACCAGGCCCGCACGTTCGCAGCGTAAGCGTGTTCATACTCATCCCATTCGGCGGTCGTGCTCTCGCGGCAAGCCTCGACCTGCCAGCCCGCTTCGCGCGCCAGCGCCAGCGTCGCGAGCAACGAGTGCTGTTCGTCCTCGCGGCCGCCGAACGCAGCCAGGTAGTCCGGATGGGGTGGTTGCTGCCAGTAGCCGGGGCCCATCAGCACCCAGCCATCGCGCGTCACCAGTCGTTGCATGCCAAACAGGGCAGCACGCCAATCGCCGAACGCATGCAGGCTGCCGGTGCAGATGCCGAGCGTGAACGTGTGCGGCGCCACGAGCGCGTCCGCGAGCTTCGACTCGATCACCACCGCCATGTCCGGAACGAGCCGGGTCGCGATGCGCTCTCGGGCATCCTCGGCGAACGCCGGATTCGGCTCGACGCCCACGCCCGCACCGCCCAGCCGCTCGAGTGCGCGCACCAGCAACTCACCCTTGCCGCAGCCCACATCGAGGACGCGCGGCGGGGGGCCCGAGCTGACGTGCGCCGTGCCAGCCGCACTGCCGGCCCCAGCTTGCGCCAGGACTTCCAGCAGCGCGTCGATGCTCGCTCCGCTCACCGGGCCCAGCAGCGTGCGGTTGGCATGCGCGATGGTCGTGAATCGGAACGGATCCGGTGCGCCGGGGGTCATCAAGTGGTCCGTGGTGGTTCCGGCCGCGCCGGCCATGCACCGCTCGGGTGCATGACCGCGCGACGGGAACGGATACTCAGGCCTTCGTGGCCTTCTCATTGGCGCGGCCGTGCTCGACGTACGCCTTCTTCAAACGCGTCATGAGATCGCCACGACGGTCGTACAGCCGCTTGCGCGGCCGCGGCGCGTGCCGGGCGAGGGCGTAGGCGGTGAGCAACGGCAGGCCGATGGTCGAGTCGGTGTAGCAGATGACCGTGCCCGGCAGCTGCTCGGGATCGATCTTGCCCCAGCTCACCGCCTCGGCCGGCGTCGCGCCCGAAAGCCCGCCCGTGTCGGGGCGTGCGTCGGTCACGGCGAGGAAGTAGTCGTGGCCCTTCTCGGCGATACCGAGCACTTCCTGGATCTGCGGTTCCGTCTGCAGCAGGAAATTCTTGGGGCTGCCGCCGCCCAGGATCCACACGCCGCTCTTGCCGCCCGCGGCCTTGGCGTCCCACACGATGCTGGCCGTCTCGTTGACGTCGGCGTTGACGTCGATCAGCAGCTTGTTCCCCTCGAGCGCCTTGGCGGCGATGTTCATGCCGATGCTCGAGTCGCCGGGCGACGACGTGTACACCGGCACGCCGTACTCGTACGCGGCGGCGAGCAGTGAGCGGTGCTTCAAGCCGAGCTTGTCCTCGCGCGCGCGCAGGTACTTGCCGCACAGGTAATGGAACTCGGCGCTGCTCATGGTGCGCTGGAACTCGGGTGCCGAGATGATCTCGCGGAAGAACGCGTCGGTATCCAGCAGAACGTTATAGTCGAAGAAGATGTCATAGATGCGGACGACACCCTCTTCGCGCAGTTCGACGTCGTCGATCTGGAACGTGCCCTGATGCATGGCGAGACCGAGTCCGAAGTGCGCGTCGTGGTACAGGTTCGCGCCCGTCGACACGATCCAGTCGACAAAGCCGGCTTCCAGCAGCGGGATCAACGCGCTCATGCCGAGCCCGGCGGGAGTGAGCGCGCCGGTCACGGACAACGCCACGGTGACGTCGTCATTCAGCATGCGCTCGGTGAGCAGGCGTGCGCCCTCGCGCAGGCGCGCGGCGTTGTACGCCAGAAACGACGAATCGATGAGATCGGCGACGGTTTCGCGGCCGGTGATCGCGGGCGGATCGATGCGCGTGCCGCCAAGGAAACGGTGGGACTTGCGGGGAGCCGACATGGGTGCCTCTCTCAAAGGGCTTCGGAAACGCGAAGCCGCGCGAAGGTCGTGGGTGCAGGAGCGAATGCGCAGCATAGCGCGCGTGCCGGGGCAGGTGAAGCGGCCCCTGGCCGGCCGTGGGGCCCCTGGGACCTCAGTGAGGGCGCGCGGTTTCCGTGACCCCGGTCACCGGGGCGATCAGGTTGCGGTCCCGTTCCAGAGCCGCGCCCGCATCGAGCGCGCCGGCACCGAACAGGCCCGCCGTGCCCGGTATGGGACGGGCCGTTTCGCCAAGGCGCGTCATCGCCTCGACCAGCGACCAGTCCGGGTGGTGCTCGGCCAACAGTGCGCACGCGCCCGCGACGAACGGCGCCGCCATCGATGTGCCGCTCCACAGCCGGTAGGTGCCGCCGGGGTACGTGCTGCGCACACCGACGCCAGGTGCGGACAGCGCGATATTGTTGCCGTAACTGCTGAACGTGGCCGGTGTCGCGGAGGAGTCGACGGCGGCGATCGCGGCGACATGACTCGACCTTGCCGGGAACTCGACCGGCGTGGAAGCACCCCAGTTGCCCGCGGATGAGATCACGATGATGCCGCGGCACTCGGCCTCGCTGAGCGCGTTCTGCAGGGCGTCGGAGCTCTTGAGGCTTCCGAGGCTGAGGTTGATCACCTTGGCGCCGTGGTCCATCGCCCAGATCACACCGTTCGCGACATCGAACAGGCTGCCGCGGCCATCGGCGTCGAGGACTCGCACCGCCAGCAGTCTCGCTTCGGGTGCAACCAGATGGATGATGCCCGCGACGTGTGTGCCATGCCCGTAGGTTTCGTCGACCTGACCATCGCCATCGTTGTCGAGGAAGTCGCGACTGTCGGTGGGATCGTCGTCGCCGTCGACCAGATCGATACCGCCCGCGTACGTGTGGCGCAGCAGTGGGTGACGCGGGTCGATGCCGGAGTCGAGAATGGCGACGATGACGCCAGCGCCAGCGGCGATCTCGTGCGCCTGACCCAGATGGATCGCCGCCGCCGCCGGTTGCTCGGCATAGGCATCGGGTGTTCCACTTCCGTCGTCGAATGCGAAGCTCTGCTGGCGGGCTTCGGCGTTCTCAAGCCAGAAGTTCGTCTCGGCGGTGAGCACACGCGCGTCCGCACTGAGCGCAGCCAGCAGTTCGTCCGGGGTCTGACTCGTGCCAGGCAGGTAGCTGGCAGACCGTTCATCGGCTTCGTACTCGAGCAGTGTCGCGTGATGCGTCGCCGCGACAGCGGCGGGGTCCGCGCCCGCCACCAACACGACCACGACCTCGTCTTCGAGCTTGTGGCTGCCGCCACGACCGCTCCCACCGCCAGTGCCGCCACTGGTCACGCCGCTGGCATCGCGCTCGGGTGCGAGCGCGGTCGGGAGCGAGTGACTGCACGACGTCGTGAGTGCCAGGACAAGCACCGCGAACGACGGCAGTAGTCGTGCCCGAGGCCGGGCCGTCGACTGCATCACGTGGACCTCCGGCCTGTGACCGAGTGGCGTAGGGGGCTGGAAGGCAGTTCCAACCCGATGCTCATGATGATAGGGCGCGCTTGGTCACGCAGGGCAGAGCCGAATCGATCTGCCCCACTTGAGCAGCGTTCGATCGTGCTTCCGCCACGCAATCGGCACGGTTCGCGGGGAGCGCCCCGTGCTCCCTTGCAGGATGCACGGAAAAGCCGAAGCCCCGGCGGGGCGACCACCGGGGCTTCGTGCTGCAGGATCCGAGGTGAGATCAGCGCTGTCGCGCGACCTCATTGCCGCCTGTGCCTTCGGTGCGCGATCTCCGATCCGGTTCCAGCGCAGCGCCCGTGTTCAGTGCCCCGGCCCCGAAGTCGTCAGCTTCACCCACGATCGGACCAGCGCTGGCCGCGAGGCGGAAGAGCATCTGGGCCAACGACCACTCGGGGTGGTTCTCGGCGAGCAGTGCGCACGTGCCCGCAACGAACGGCGCCGACATCGACGTGCCGCTCCACAGCCGGTAGCCGCCGCCCGGGTACGTGCTGCGCACGCCGACCCCGGGTGCGGACAACGCGATGTTATGACCGAAGCTCGTGAAACTGGCCGGGACGGCTGCGACGTCGATGGCCGCGATCGCGGCCACGTGGCTCGACTTGGCGGGGAACTCGACGGGCGACTCGGCGCCCCAGTTGCCGGCGGACGAGATGACGACGATGCCGCGCGCTTCGGCTTCCTCAAGGGCGTCCTGCAGTGCGTCCGAGCCCCTGAGACTCCCGAGGCTCAGGTTGATGACCTTGGCACCGTGCTTCATCGCCCAGTGCACACCCGTGGCGATGTCGAACAGGCTGCCGCGGCCATCGGAGTCGAGTACGCGAACCGCCAGCAGCTTCGCCTCGGGTGCGACCAAGTGGATGATGCCGGCGACGTGCGTGCCGTGACCGAAGCCCTCATCGATCAGTCCGTCGCCATCATTGTCGGTCGCGTCCTTCACATCGGTCGGGTCGTCATCGCCGTCGACGAGGTCGATGCCACCGGCATAGGCACGACGCAGCAGCGGATGTCGCGGGTCGATCCCGGAGTCGAGAATCGCGACGGTGACCCCCGTGCCGTCGGCGATCTCATGCGCCTGGCCCAGATGGATCGCCTCGGCCGCCGGTTGCTCAGCGTAGGCGGCCGGCGTTCCAAAGCCGTCGTCGAACGCGAAGCTCTGCTGGCGGGTCTCGGCGGTCTCGAGCCAGAAGTTCGGCTCGGCGCTGGCCACTCGCGGGTCGGTGCTCAGCGAAGTCTGAAGCTCGAGCGACGTCTGCCCGGCGGCGGGCAGCAAGCTCGCAGACTGTTCGTCGGCCTCGTACTCGAGCACAGTTGCCTGATGTGCGGCCGCGATCGCGGACGGATCCGCGCCGGCTGCGAGCATCACGACCACCTGGCCGTCGATATCGCTGCTGCCGGCGCTGGTCCCACCCTTGCTGACGCTTGCGAGCTGGCTGGCTTCACGCACGGGCGTGACCGTCGCGGTGAGTGACCGACCACACGATGTGGTGAGCAACATGGCAAGCATCGTGGCAAGCATCGTGAGCAGGAAGAAGAGTCGCGGAGTCTTGTGCGAGTTCGACGACTGCATGGTGCGAACCTCCGGCGTGCGACCGGTTGACTGCGAGGGGGCCGGACGACTATGCGCCCGTCGCGAATGTAAACGATGTTCAGTCACACGCGACAGTGCCGCCTCGGTATACCTCGTAGGGTCCAGACGGAGCTGGAAAGCTATGCAGGCCAGCCGATAAGCACGATTCCGGCGACTTGTGCACGGGGGCACGCCGGAGGCACGAAACGCCGAAGCCCGGTGGAGCAGGTTCGCTCCACCGGGCTTCAGGCGTTTGGGGGATGGCAGGGATCAGCGCGGGCGGATGGTCTCGTCGGCACCCGGATCGGGGTTGAGCGTGAAGTCGGGGGCGAGGGCCGCGCCGATGTCGAGCGCGCCGGAACCGAACTCGTTCTTGCTCGCACCCGCCGGAACCGTGGTGATCGCCCTCGCCGTCGCATCGAGCCGGGCCTCGGCGTCGGTCAGCGTCCAGTGGGGGTGCTTCTCGGCGAGCAGGGCAGCCGCTCCGGCAACGAACGGGGCCGACATCGACGTGCCGCTCCACAGGCGATAGCCGCCACCCGGGTAGGCGCTACGAATCGCCACGCCTGGCGCCGACATCTCGATATCGCTGCCGTAGCTGCTGAACGAAGCCCCGGCATCGTTGTTGTCGACGGCCGCGACGCACAACGTATGCGTCGACTTTCCGGGGAAGTCCACGACCCTGTCGGTGCCCCAGTTGCCTGCGGTCGCGACGATCAGGACTCCGGCGTTCTCGGCATCCTCGAGCACGTTCTGCAGAGCATCAGCCCGCTCGGTCGAACCGAGGCTCAGATTGATGACCTTGGCGCCCTGTTCGACCGCCCAGCGCACGCCGGCGGCGACGTTGACGAGGTCACCACGCCCATCGGCATCAAGCACGCGGACGATGAGTAGTTGGGCGTCGGGAGCCACCAGATGCACGATGCCGGCGACATGCGTGCCATGGCCGAAGGCCTCGTCCACGCGGCCGTCACGGTCGTTGTCGATGAAGTCCTTCTGCTCGGCTGCGATGGCGTCGTTGTTGATGAAGTCCCAGCCGCCGATGATGCTGTGTCGCAGTGCCGGATGCATGAGGTCGGCGCCTGTGTCGATGATCGCGACTTTCACACCCTTGCCCGTGGCGACATCGTGCGCGGCACCGATGTTCAGTTTGAGCGCGGCTGGCTGTTCATTGAACGTTGCGGCGTTCCCGAAGCCGTCGTCGAATGCGAAGCTCTGCTGGCGCGCTTCGGCCGGCTCCATCCACTGGTTCGGTTCAGCGGTGAGGATGCGGCCGTCGACGATCAGTTGGTCCATCAGGGTGCCCGCGGTCTGGCCAGCGATGGGCCGCAGCGAAGCCGTGCGCTCGTCTGCCTCGGAACTCACGATCATGGCGCCGTACTGCGCGGCCAGGTCCGTCATGCTGACGCCCGGGGCGAACGTGACCGCCACCTGGTTCTCGAGACCGGCGGTCGCGAAGCGAGCATCGCCGACACGCGGCGTCACCGCTTCGCTCGAGCCGGGAGCGGTCGGAAGCGAACGGCTGCAAGACGAAGCGACCAGTGCCAGCGACGCCAGCACGACCGCGCTACGGATCTGGGAACGAACGGATGAGTTGCGCATCAGCCAAGCCTCCTGTGTTGCAAGGAGTGTAGTGGAGTCGTTCCCCTTTTGGACAGGTCCACATGGCTCGTTCCCGCCGGAACCTGTTGAATATCAACAAGTTGTGAGGTGGTAAACGAAGTTGCGCCCCTGTGTTCCCTGGCCCGCGAATCGATGTCGTCACCGCCCGAAGTCAGGCGTTCCGCACGCTCGCTCAGCAGCCGGGGCCCTCCCAGCACGGCGAAGGCCGCCCAGTCGATCGGGTGTTCGCCGGCGGTGGCGCGCTCGGCCTGGGCTGCCGCCAGCGCCCGCGGCAGGGCGGTGCCCTCCGCGAGCCGGAAATACAGGTCGGACATCAGCCGTGCAGTTGCCTCGTCGTCCACGTCCCACTGCGCGGCGACCACGGCGGAAGCGCCAGCGAGCAGGAACGCGCGCGCCAACCCGAACCACTCCTCGCCCGGGCGTACCAGCGCGCGAGCGGTGTGGCAGGCGGACAACGTCACCCAGCGAGCGCTGATCGAGATGTCGGCGAGCTCTCCCGCCAGCAACCAGCGATCGGCCAGGCGCAGCCCCGAGGCTTCGGGCGCATCGGCGCGCCAGCCGCCATGGCCGGCGAAGTGGATCCAGTCCGCGGTCGGGGCCAGCTGAAGGAAGCGTTCGGCGGTCGCATCGGCGCCCGACAGGACCGTGGCGTTCGGGAACGCTGCCAGCACGGCCGCAGTCTCGCCCTGTACGGCGTCGAGTTCGCCGGCATCGGCGGCGATCACGAGCGGTGCGGTCGGTGGCGCAGTGCGCGGTGCCTTAGCGAGTCCCAGGCGCAGGCCCGGCACGACCACGGACTCGCCGGCCTGGCACACGAGCCGGCCGTCGGGCAGCGGCAATGCTGCCCAGGGCAGGCGTGCCAGCGACCCGGTGGGCGCGAACGCGAACGAACTCGGGGTGGTGCGCAGCAGCGGCCACAGCACGAGCGAAGCGATCTCCTCGCACTGGGCGTTCAGCTCAGGATCGAACAGGCGCTGGCCCGCGGGGGTGAACGCCGCGCTGCGCAACGAGAAGAGTACGGTGCCGACCAGCGAGGCGAGACGCTCTTCGCCAACCAGGCGGGGCCGGGCGCGCAGGCCATCACGGCGCACCGTGATCGCGCCCAACGTGCCGTCGTGCAGGAACCAGTCGAACAGCGTGGCATCGCTCGGCAGCGAGCGCGCCACGTCGATGGCACTGATCTCGCGCGGGGCGCGGGCCGACAGTGCCGAGCGCAGCGCCGGCTCCATGACAGCGGACTGCGGCGAGTCGCCGCGGCTGTGCCCTTCCTTGCCATGAGACCGGTCGCGGGCCACGCGCGACGCCGTCCAGCGTCGCACCGACGCGGGCAGCGTGCCGCGGGCGCGGCGCGAGTTGGCCGGGTCCACGAGCGCTCGTCCACGCCCGGCTTCGAGTGCTTCGAGCGCTTCGGCGATACGGCCCTCGGAGATCTCGAGCAGCGCCAGTTCCTGATGCGGCCAGCCCCACTCGCCCCAGAACGTCGCGCGCCACTCTTCATCGAGGATGCGTGCGGCCAGGCGTTCGGATTCATCGGCGGCCTTCTGCAGCAGCTTGCGCGCCTCGGCTGCTTCGCCGCGGGCCTGTGCCAACGCTGCACCGGCGGCGAGCGCCAGGTGGCGCAGCCGGGCCGAGCGCTTGGCGGCCGGAACGCGCGTCAGCGAGCGCAAGCGGGCAGCCGCGGTGCGTGGCGAGCCACACGCGATCAACGCGCGCACTTCGATGGCGGCTGCACAGGCGTCACGTTCGCGATCGCCGGCAGCGGCGAAGCGACGGCGCGCAGCGGCCATCAGAGCGGCCGCGGCGCGCGTGTTGCCTTCGCGCGACCACAGCGTGGCGAGTCCCAGCAAGGCTTCGCCGATCCACACCTGATTGCCCTCGGCATCGAATGTCGCGAGCGCCCGCTCGATCGCGGCGCGAGCGGCGTCGGGCTGCCCCAGGCGATACGCCGCGAGCGCGCCGAACAACTCGGCCTTGGCCGTCTCGTAGCGCAAGCCCAGCTGACCGCAGGCGATCACGGCCTCGCGCGACTCCTTCAGCGCGTCTTCATGGGCGCCCAGACGGAGCAGGATCTCGGCGCGATCGAGCCGCGCTAGTGCTGCGAGCGACGGATAGCCGCGCTCTTCAGCCGCATCGCGTACGTGCGCGAGCCCGGCTAGCGCCTGTTCGTGGCGCAGCTCCAGGAAGTCGAGGTAGGCGAGGTTGTACTCGGCTGACAGCTGCTCGTTAAGATTACCCGCGGCCCGCTGGGCCGCCGTTGCTGCCGTGTAGTGCTTGCGCGCTTCGTCACAGCGGCCGAGGAGCGACAGGCAGTTGCCGACGTTGGTGCCGATCATGAGCGCACTGTTCTTGTCGCCGGCCTTCTCGAGCGACTGGACCGCGGCCCGGTAGCTTTCGAGCGCGCGTTCGGGCAGGTCGAGCCGGTGCCAGAGGTTGCCCTCGTTGTTCAGCAGCCGCGCGAGTGCTGCACGGTCACCGGACTTCTCGAGCAGCTTGCGCCCCGTGGCGGCGGCCTTGCGCGCCTCCGGGTAGCGTCCCAGGTACATGAGCGAGTCGACCAAGCCGATCGCGCACCGGCCCTGTTCGCGCTTGTCGCCCGCTTTCGCGAACCACACGGCGGCGCGGCGGTAGGCGGCTGCGGCTTCGCGCGTGCGGCGCAGGCTGCGCAGCACGTGGGCGCGCAGGCGCCACAGCGTGCCACGGCCGCTGGCATCCGCCCGCGCGAGCGCGGACTGGAAGCCGTCTTCGAGCCGCTTCAGCGCCGCCGCAGGTTCCGAGCGGCGGAGCGCTTCGACCTCGGCGACGAGCACGGTCATGGCCTAGGGCTCGATCGTCGGGAGCCGGAAGCGTTCGTCGGCGTTACGCAGCTGCAGGGTGGCCGGGGCCAACGGCAGCCCGTCGATCACGAAGCTGCCACTCGCGTCCGGGTGCACGATACGGCGTTCGCTGCCCACCTCGACGACGATGTCCCAGAGGTGCGCGTCCAGGGCCACGAAGCGGCCGCGGATGGAGATCGTGCTCAGCCCCTCGCGTTCGACTTCGAGGTCGAGCGAGTGCGTACCGAGCTTGAAGCGCAGGCGGCGCGCCTCACCGACCGAACGGCGGGCGGCGGCGGTCAGCGGCTGCGAAGCGGAGTCGAACAGCAGTTCGGCGATGGCGTCGACGATCCCGCGCACGACCGACGGCTTGGCGGCGGGGACGAAGAGAGCGACTGCACGGTCGTGAAGGAAACTCGGCACTTCACCGGTGCGGTCGTCGCGCATCGTCGCGATGACTTCTCCGAGCGAGCGGACGCGCTCGCGGCACGTGGTGCAGGGATGGCCGAGGTGGTCCTCGACATACCGCCGGTCGGCGGCATTGAGGCGCTGCTCGAGGAAGTCGAGCGCGACACTCGTGTCAAGATGACGATCCCGATGGTTCGTGGACTTCACAGCGGGCCTCCAGTGGCGCCGAGACGGTGGCGCGGTCGAACGTTGTTCAGCCCTTCACCACTACAGGTGGGGGGTCAGTCCCCGCTGATACCTGCCTGATCGCCGTGAAGCTCTTCAAAGTGGCCCTTCAGTCGTTCCATGCACCGTGCCCGGGTCGGCCCCAGGGAGCCCACCGGAACGCCAAGTCGTTGTGAAAGTTCGGTGTAGGAGGGCGTGGGGTCTTCGTAGTACAGCGCCTCCAGGAGCCGCTTGCAGCGGTCGGAGATCGCCCCCATGGCCATGCGCACCTGGTGCTGGCGCTCGACCTTCTCCAAGTCGGCCCCGACCTCTTCGCCCTGGTCCTCGAGATTGGCGAACGTCTCGTCGGCGTGGTCCTCCCGGGCGGCCTCGCGCCGGCGTTTGAGCGCCGTGGTGCGGGCGATCCGCTCCGACGTGCTCGACAGCCAGCGCACCAGGGTGCGACCGTCGCGCAGGCGGGGGAGACCCTTCAGGAGCGCGGTGAAGACGTCCTGGAACACGTCTCCCATGTCCTCGTCCGCCAGCCGGTAGGACCGGCCGATGGAGTAGACCAGCCGCTCATGGCGCCGGACCAGCGCCTCCCAGGCACGGGAGTCGCCATCGATACACCGTGCCACGAGGCGCGCGTCGAGTTCGGGATCCAGTTCGCCGGAGCCGGAAAGTCTCATAGGCTGCATAGGATAGCGGGATGTGGCCCCGCCCGCCATCGGGGGCCTTTTGGACCAGTGGTCCCGTGCAAATAGCTCTTAGGTGGCTTGGGACGGTGCCGCATATCCTTATACGTGTCGGAACCTTTGACGGAAAGCCGGTATCAAACAGCCGCCCCGTTGCACCTGTCATGCAGCAGGCGGAGTGTCCGCCGGCGGCAACCTGGAGAGAAGATGCTCTCGCACTGGCTGCTCTACTCTTATGACGCACTCGGCCTCGGCCATGCTCGTCGCATGACGGGCATCGCCCGCGCCGTGTTGCCGAGCCGCCCCGACCTGTCGGCGCTGCTGGTCACCTGCTCGCCGCAGATCGACGCGCTGCCGGTGCCCGCCGGCCTCGACTACGTGAAGCTGCCGAGCGCGCGCAAGATGTCCACGTCGCAGTACGTGGCCCGGACCATGCGGCTCGAGCCGGACCGGCTCCGTGACCTGCGTGCCACCATCCTCGAAGAAGTCGCGCGCTCATTCCAGCCCGACTTCTTCTTGTGCGACAAGTCGCCGTGCGGTCTGATGGGCGAGCTGGCTCCGACGCTCGACCGGCTGCGCACCGAGTCGCCCGACACGCGCATGGTTCTCGGCTGGCGCGACATCCTCGATGCCCCCGACCAGGTGCGCGCCGAGTGGCGCAAGAGCAACGTGCTGTCGCACATCGACCGCTGGTACGACGAAGTCTGGGTGTATGGCGACCCGGCGCTGTTCGACGTGCGCGAGGAATACGACCTGCCGCGTCACATCGCCGATCGCGTTCGCTACGTGGGTTACCTGTCGCCGCACATCTCGCCTGAGGCCGTGGCCGATGCTCGCGCGGAACTCGAGACACTCGCCCCGGGAGAGCCCGGCTCCGGTCCGATCGCGCTGGTCACGGTCGGCGGCGGTGAAGACGGTGAGACACTGCTCGCCCGCTGGGTCGCGGCCGCCCGCGGCGGGCTGCTGCCTGCCAACATGCGTTCCGTCGTCGTGACCGGCCCGATGATGCCCGAGGACGCGCAGTTGCGCGTGATCGCCGCGGCTCCGGCCTCATGCACCGTCACGCGCTATATCGGCGGTCTCGAAGCCTACGCCGCCGCTGCCGACTTGATCGTCGGCATGGCGGGCTACAACACCGCTTGTGAAGTGCTGGGCGTCGGCACGGCGGCGGTACTGGTGCCGCGTGCCAGCCAGCGCGACGAACAGCGCATGCGTTCCACGCGGCTCGCCGCGATGGGCCTCATCGACACGGTCGACTCGTCCAATCTCACTCCCGAGACGCTTGCCGCCGCCGCCAGGCGTGCGATCGAGCGCGGCCGCCGCACGGGTGACAGCGGGCTGGAGCTCGATGGTTACACGCGCGTGATCGAAGAAGTGGGTCGCGTGGTGCCCGCGAAGCCGTTGCCGCCACCGACGATCCTGCGTGAGCTGACCGCGTGAGCAGTCCTCGCGTCGCATACGTCTTGCGGGCGTTCCCGAGGCTATCGGAAACGTTCATCCTGCACGAGCTGCTGGCGCTCAAGGCGCGCGGCGTCGAGGTGCGCGTGTTCGCGTTCGAGAAGGTCGCGGACGAGCGCATGCATCCGCAGGCCGAGGCCATGCTCCCAGAAGTGACGTTCGTGCCACTGATCGAGCCGGCCAACTGGCGCGGGCCGAAGATCGTGCCGACGAAGCAGCGCCGCTGGGCGCATGCCGGCCGCCAGATCGGTCTCGAACTCAAGGCGTGGGGCGCGACGCACGTGCACGCGCACTTCGCCGGTCCTGCCGCCACCGCGGCGTGCTTCGCCGCGGAGACCGCCGGCATCACGTTCAGCTTCACCGCCCACGCAAAAGACATCTTCGTCGACTCGCTCGATTGGAAGTGGCTGGCGTGGCTGGGTGCCCAGGCGCACGCCGTCGTCACGGTGTGCGACTACAACCGCCGTTTCCTGCGCCGCAACATGCCGGATGCGCGCATCGTCCGCATCTACAACGGTGTCGATCTCGAGCGCTGGACCCCGCCGGCACGCCGCGCGGCGAACGGCCCGGTGGTCACCGTCGGACGCTTCGTGCGCAAGAAGGGCTTCGACATCCTGGTTGAAGCGATCGGCCTGCTGCGCGACCGCGGAGTGCTGGTGAAGGCGGTCATGATCGGCGATGGCGCCGAGCACGAAGTGGTGAAGGCGCGCGCCAAGCAGCTGCGCCTCGGCCGTCTGGTGCGCTTCCCGGGCGCGCTCACGCACCCGGAAGTCATGAAGGCCATGCGCGGGGCTTCCGCGGTCGCGCTGCCATGTATCGTCGACACGGATGGCAATCAGGATGCACTCCCGACCGTGTTGCTCGAAGCCGCGGCCTCCGGACTGCCGGCCATCGCCACCCGGATCGCGGGTGTGCCCGAGATCGTGAAGAACGGTGAGACCGGCCGCGTCGTCGCTCCCAGTGATGTCGAGGCATTCGCCGAAGCCCTTGCTGATGTCATGAAGTCCTCCCGCCGCCGTGCCCTCATGGGCTCGGCAGCACGCCGGCGCGCCGAACGCATGTTCGACCAGCGCCGCGCCTCTCACGCGCTGGACCGGCTTTTCTCCGAGTCCTGCCGCCCTGCAAAAGCCCCCTCAAGACATCAGGAGTCATCCCGTGCACATCGCACTGCTGTGCTCTGACCTCGGTATCGCACTCGGCGGGGTGAAGGGTGCGTCCGTTCACCTGCGCGCCGTCGCCTCGTCACTGTTGCGCATGGGTCACAAGGTGACGGCGGTCGTCGCGTCCGCTGGCCCGGAGACAGGGTTCGCCGCGCTCGCCGAGCGCGGGCTCGAAGTGCGCGTGTTGCGTCAGCCGCGCACGGTGCGCGAGATCGACTGGCACCTGTCGCAGGTGCACCCGGACCTGGTGATCGAGCGGCTGGCACTGCTGTCGCCCGAGGGCGCTGTTGCCGCGGCTGAGGCCGGCATCCCCCACATCTACGAAGTCAACGCGCCGCTCGACGTCGAAGCCGCGCGCCATCGCAACTTCGACCGGATCGAAGAAGCTCGCCTCGAGTTCGCCCGTGGCTTCGCGGCCAGCCGCGGTGCCATGGCGGTGTCCGAGGAGGTTGCCCAGTGGGTGCGCGAGCTGGCCCCGGCCGGCTTCGCGGTGACGGTCGAGTCGAACGGTGCGGGCCCGGAGTTCCTGGCCGCACCCGAGGCACGCCTCGTGCACCAGATCGAGACCCGCCTGCGTCTGGGCGGCGGGGAGTTCCGGATCGGCTTCATTGGCACGTTCCGCCCCTGGCACGACATCGACACCCTGCTGCACGCCGGCAGTGAGCTGGCCAAGAACGTGCCGACGCGCTTGCTCATGGTGGGCGATGGCCCGCAGCGCAATCACGTGCTGCGCACCGCCTGGTCGGGCCGCGCCGCCGTGACGCTGACGGGTGCGGTGCCGCACCACGAGATCCCGGCACACTTGGCACTTTGCGATGCCGTCGCCGTGCCGTACGCTTCCGACGATGTCTACTTCTCGCCGCTCAAGTTGGTCGAGGCCATGGCGGCCTCCCGTCCGGTCGTGGCCAGTGCCACGGGTCCGGTGAAGCGCGTGGTCACCGACGGGCGGGACGGCCTGCTCGTGCCCCCGGGCGATCGCGTCGCGTTCACTGCGGCCCTCGAGCGGCTGGCGTTCGAGCCCGCGCTGCGTGGCCGTCTGGGTGCCGAAGCGCGCCGCACGGTCGAGCGCGAATACACCTGGGACGCGGTGATCGGGAGGGTGCTCAAATTCGCGGCCGCATTGCCGGTCCGCGCGGAGGGTTCGTGGCGGGTCTGATCCACCGCCTTCGCAACACCCTTCCCCGGTTATCGCGAGTCATGCAGGCGTTCATGCCGCGCGTGCGCCCGCACGCCCTGCAACTGTCCGGTGCGCTCCTGCTCGGTGCCACCGTGGCGCTCACCGACGTCATGAAGCCGTGGCCGCTTCAGGTGGTGTTCGATCTGGTGATCCTCCCGCCGGTCGCCACCAAGCACCACGCGGCGCGATTCCATGGACCCAGCGCTCTCGTTGCGCCGTTCCTGCAGCCTTACACGGCCGAGAGCATCCTGCTCATCTGCGCGATCGCCATCCTCGTCATCTCGGTGATCGGCGGGCTCGCGGAGTTCAGCGAGACCGTGGTCATGTCGAACGTCGGCCAGACCATCATCGCCAAGCTGCGCCGCGACCTGTTCCGACACCTGATGAAGCTGCCACCGCTCTACCACATGAGCCGCCAGGCGGGTGACATGCTCATGCGGCTCACGGGCGACATCGTGCTCATGCGCGAACTGCTCGTGGGCAACCTGCTCGATACGGCCTCGGCCCTGCTCGTGATCCTGGGCACGCTCGCGGCCATGCTGTGGATGGACTGGCGCCTGACGCTGCTGTCGCTGTCGATCGTGCCCGTGGTCGCCTTCGCCGGTGCCGTGTTCAGCCGGCGCATCCGCAAGCTCGTGCGCCAGAACCGCGACCGTGAAGGCAAACTGGCGTCGTCCGCAGCCGAAGCGCTGGGCGCGATCCATGTCCTGCAGGCGTTCGGCGGCGCCGACAACGCCGCCAAGGCATACGAGCGCTCGAATCGCGCGTCGCTGCGTTCGGGGCTCAAGACCGGCCGCGTCGAAGCACTTCTCGCGCGCACGCTCGACCTGCTCACATCGGCGGGAACTGCCGTCACGCTGCTGCTGGGTGCCACGTCGGTCGCGCACGGCGAACTGTCCGCCGGCGGTCTGCTGGTGTTCCTGTCCTACCAGCGCACGCTGTTCAAGCCCGTGAGGTCTCTTGCACGCATCGCGGCACGCTCAGCCAAGGCCTCGGCGTGCGGCGAACGCGTGCTCGAGGTGCTCGACACACCCATCGGCATCAAGGACCGCCCGGACGCGGTCGATTGCGGGCGCCTGACCGGTGCGATCGAGCTCGACCACGTCACCATGCAGTATCCGCGCGGCGACATCGCGCTCAACGATGTGTCGTTCTATGTGCCGGCCGGCAGCGTCGCCGTCATCCGTGGCGAGTCCGGCGCTGGCAAGAGCACATTGCTCACACTGATGCCGCGCCTCATGGACCCGACCGGCGGCGTCATCCGCTTCGATGGCCGCGACGTGCGCGAGTTCACACTCGCGTCGCTGCGCTCGCAGATCGCCATGGTGTTCCAGGACTCCGTGCTGTTCGGCATGAGCCTGCGCGAGAACATCGCCATGGGCGATCCCGACGCTTCAAACGAACAGATCGAAGCCGCTGCCGAGGCCGCCGGTGTCATGCGCTTCGCACCCGAGCTGCCGCAGGGGCTCGACACCGTGCTCGGTGAGCGCGGCGCGCAGTTGTCGGGCGGCCAGCGCCAGCGCCTCGCATTGGCGCGTGCCGCGCTGCGCAACGCGCCCATCCTGATCCTGGACGAACCGTTCTCGCACCTGGACGAGGCCAGCCGCGACCATGTGCTGGCCGCACTGCACACAGTCTCGACCGGGCGCACGGTGCTGCTCGTGACGCATCAGGACCACCCCGGATTCGAGGCGGACGTCGAGGTCATGCTCGCCGGCGGTCGCGTCGTCTCGGTGCGCGGCGGAGAGCTGCCCGCTGCGGCCCGCGCCGGTCTGCCGGCATGAACGCCACCAACGCCATGCCGGGATCCGTGCTGCCCGAGCTGTCCACGCTGCTCGACTCTGAGTCGTTGCTCGCGCGCCTCAAGAGCGTGACGGACGAGCGCGGAGTGCTCACGGGTGCCAAGCCCTACTACCTGCGCTGGAAGCCGGGGACGAGTGCGCTGCTCGGCGTGCGGCTGACATGGCAGACCCCCGATGGCGTGATCGAGTCGCTGGCCTCGCTCTATCTGGGCGAAGGGCTCGACGACGCTGCCGAGAAGGCCGCGACGCTGCGGCTGCTGGAGCCGGCGATCGGGCCCGCGCTCATGAAGCTCGAGGACGCACTGTTCTTGGGATTTCCAAACGACCGCGTGCTCAAGGGCCTGTCCGCGGTGGCCGACGAACGCCGCGTCGGCAATCGTTTGGGTGAGCCCGGCACCGAACTCGCCGAGCGCGGCTTCCGCGTGAAGGCCCGCGGCTCGTTCGTGCGCTCCGTGCGCTGGAAGTCGGGTCGCCGCGCGGTGCTCGAACTGGACCTCAAACTCGTCAACGACGCCACCGGCGCACGCGAGTCGTGGCATGCCTATGCACGCGTCATGCCCGCAGCCGAGATCGAAGCCCGGTTGAACGGCTGGCGTGCCGCCGCGCGCGTGCGTGCCGTGCGCGCGCCCGCAGTGGTGTTCACCGACCTCGAACGCAGCTGGTTCGCGACCGCGGTGGCCCCGGGCCGCGCCCTCGCCGCCGTGCCGAGTGACGCCCTGCTGGCCGCACTGCGCGCGGCATTCACCGAGCTGCACGCTGCTTCTGATCACGCACTCACCACGCGTAGCGACCGCGACGACCTGCTGCCCGCGCAGCGTGCGCTCGAAGCGCTGGCGCGTGTCGCACCCGAACTGGAGCCGCGCGCCAACGCGCTGCGCACCCGGCTCGGCGTGCTGCTCGAATCGCTGGCGCCCGCCGCGCGCGTGTTCACGCACGGCGACCTCGGCACCGACCAGCTGTTGGCCGACCGCGACCAGCTGGCGGTGATCGACTGGGACGAAGCCGCCAACGGCGATGCGCATGCCGACTGGGCGTCACTCGCTGCCGACCTGCGCAGCCGTGACATCGATGCGGCGTGGGTCGAGCCGCTCGCGCGGCAAGTGCTCGACGAACGCTTCGATGCGAGACGGCTCGCCTGGCAGCTGGGTGCGGCCGAAGCCCGGCGTGCGATCGAGGGGCTGCAGCGCGGCCGTGCCGATTGGCGTGCGCGCGCACTCGATGCATTGGCCGCAGCCGAAGCCGCGCTCGCGAACGGCTTCCGTAGCGCTGTGGTTCCCGCGACCGCCGTGCAGTCGAGCGTCGGGGTGTGGCTCGCGGCGCTGGGTGATCCGACACGGCGCTTCTCAGTGCCTGGCGTCGATGCCGACGTCTCGCGTGTCGCGGCGGTGTGGCCCGATGGGGATGGCGGCGCGCTCGTGCGGCTGGAGCGTGCAGGCGCACCCGGCAAGGTGGTGCGCTGGTTGAAGCTCGGCACGACGGTCGAAGTGTTCGACTTCCCGAGCGACCCGTCGCTGCCGGCGTTGGCGGGACTGCTCGCACTCGGCCGCTTCAGTGCCGCCGGGCATCGGCTCGGCAAGCGTGCGGCGTTGCGCGAGGCATCGGGCGAGCGGTTTTTGTTCTTGCGCGCCGAAGGCGGTGTGGCGAAGGCGTTCGGACGCGTGAGCGAGGCCCATCGCCGGCTCGCCGAAGTGGGTGTGAAGGCGTCGCGACCACTGGCGCTCGCCGACGGGCTGCCGGGTTGGTACGCCGAAGCGGTGCCGGGCCGCGGGCTCGAACCCGCGACCGAGGATGCCGCGACGTGGGAGCGCTTCGGCGCCACGCTGTGCCGCGCGCACGCCGCGCATGGCGGCGCGAGCACGCCGACCGACGCGCTTGCGGGAGTCATCCGTGCCGGCCGCAAGCAGGTCGAGCTCGTGCGCCTTGCCGAACCGGCGTTCGCCGCCGAACTCGACGCGCAGTTGAGTGCTGCGATGCTCACGGAGCCGCGAACCGGCCACGTGGCGTGGATCCATGGCGACCTGCATCCGCTCCAGGTGCTGGTCGGCGAGGAGCTCGTGGTACTCGATTGGGAACGTGCCCGGGTGGGTGAAGCCGAAGAGGACCTCGGCAACCTGCTGGCGCACCTGGCGTGGGAGGCCTTCGACGCCGCGCCTGCGGCGTGGAGCGCGTTCATGCGCGGCTACGCGGCTGCGGGCGGGAAGTGGGATGCGGCACTGGTGACCGCCCACGCCCGCGCTTCGCTCGCGCGTGTGCGCGCGGTGCATGGCTGGCGCGATGGTTCGCGCGAACGCGCCCGGGACTCGGCGCGCTGGAGTGCATGGCAAGGGGAGATCGCGACATGGTAACCCGGATGCTGCGGACGGCCTGGATCATGCTGTGCCTGGCAGGCGTGGGGACGAACGCCATGGCCAAGGGCTGGGACCCGCTCGAATACAAGGCGCAGGCTCAGTTCACGCATCTGCCGAACCTGTTCTCCGGGCTGGATCCGAGGCTCGGCGGCACGCAGCTCGGCCCGCGATTCCTCGATCAAGCTTACGACCTGAGCGCGGGTACCAGCAGTGCCCGCCGACTGGGCAAGAGCGCGAAACTCTCAGTGGATCTGAGCGCGCACTCGCGGCTCCTGGGCAAGACACACAGCTCGCAGTACACCGAGATCTCCCTGCAGCCCGGGCTGCGCACGAAGACCATGCAGTACACGCTCGAGGGCGCGTGGACACCGAAGCGTGTCGTGTTCCCGCCCGGCGACGACGAGAGCGGCGCCTTCGAGGACCTCGCGCTGACGTTCGGGGCACGCCGGGCGCTGGGGACCCGCTTGCGGGGCCGGCTCGAGGGCGCGATCGAACGGCGCGACTTCCTGACCGATTCGCTGTCGGGTCGGGACGCTCACTCGCGCTCGCTCTATGCCGTCCTCACGGCCAGCCCACAGAAGGGCGTCGACGTCAGCTTCGAGTTGGAATGGGATTCGGATCGCGCCAGCGACGTGAAGTACGACAAGGACACGCGTTTCACCGGCCTCGGTGCGGTCTGGGGCTGGCAAGGGTTCCGCTATGAGGCTGGGGCCCGCGCGGTGATTCGCCACTACCTCGATCCGGACCCCACGGGTTCGAACCACGCCCGGCGCGACCAGCGCCTCGAACTGCGGGCGCGGGTCGGCCGTCCCGTGCGAGCGGGCGTGAATGCGAGTTTGGGTTGGGCGTCCACGACGCAGACAAGCAACCGGCTGGACAACCCGGACGTCGTCTTGTTCGGCCTGCCTTACAACCGCAGCTATAACTTCACTTCGTCGACGTTCACATTCGGTCTCGAGTGGACCGGTGGCGGCAAGAAGCCTTGAGAACAGGACCTACTCCCATGCGTTCCACCATCCTCGCGTTGTCTGTCGTCTTGCTCGCGGTCGCCGTGCCCGCACAGGCGGCCATCCTGAACGGTCGCATCACCGGGCCCGGCGGCGCCGGCGTCTACCCGTGCGACATCGATGTGTTCGACAACAACAGTGGTGCACCGGTCGTGGTCTCGGGCGACACCACTACAGCGACCGGCAACTACTCGTTCACCGTTCCTGCGGGCAAATACGACCTGGTCTTCAAGCCGGCGCCGCAGCTGCACCTGTTCGACGACTCCCGCAACGGCATCCAGGTGAGCACCACCACGACCACGAACCGCACGCTGGTGGCGGGTCGGTACGTCTCGGGTCAGGTGTTGTCCACGACCGGCCTGCCGGTGGCGAATGCGAACCTCAACTTCCACAACAGCACCACAGGCGCGGCTGCTGGGCAGGTGCAGAACGGTGTGTCGGCCGTGAACGGTCTGTTCTCGGCGCTGGTGCCCCTCGGCGTGTGGGACGTGGCGATCATTCCCGCCGTCGCGAACCGGAAGGCCCCGGTCGAGATCCTGGGCGTCGATGTCAGCGTCGCGGACGCGGCCCTTGGCGAAGTCCGGGTCGTGAACGGGTTCCTGGTCTCCGGCACGGTCACCGATCAGTCGTTCTTCCCGATCGCCGATGCCGACTTCGATGTGCGCCCGGCCGGCAAGAGCGCCAAGCTGTTCACGCCCAGCGACAACACGTCAGTGGGAGGGGCGGCCTCGTTCGTGATCCCGCCCGGCCTCTATGACATCACGGCCAGCCCGCCCGTTGCTGCCGCGTTCGCCACGCGCACGGCGTGGGCGGTGAACGTGAACGCCGATCTGGCACTGCCCAACCTGGTGCTCTTGCCCGCCGTGGCGCTGACCTCGCACAGCGTGACCTCGGGCGGCACACCGATCCCCAACGTCGATTGTGATGTCGACAGCCTGCCCTACCGGGTGCGGCTGCAGACGCCGCACGACGTCAGCAACGCCACGGGGGACATCTCTGTGAACGTGCCGCTCTATAAATTCAAGGTCGACTTCTCTCCGCCTGTGGCCACCAAGTTGCTGCCGGTGGTGTTCGATTCGCTGCAGATCACCGGGGCCCGCAACCTCGGGACCCTCGTGCATGCGGCGGGGCACTGGGTCACGGTGAACGTCACGGAGCAGTTCAGCGGCCTGCCGGTCTCGGGGGTGAACCTCGATTTCATCGATGCGATCACGCTCAAGGAATTCCTCACCGTCGATGACGCGACGAATGCCGCCGGCTCGGCCAAGGTCGTCACCGACCAGCGCCGGTTCACGCTGCTCGTGAAGCCACCGGGTACGGCCTTCAACCTGATCACGTTCCCGAACTTCCGCACGCTCAACGACACCACGATGAGCCTGGTGCTGACGTACAGCACCGCCGGGGTGGGTGGTACGCCGGTGGCCGCAGTGGAATTCTCCGCACCGTGGCCCAATCCATCGCGGGATGCCGTGAGCACGGCTATCACGTCGAGCACGCCTGCGAACATCGAACTTTCCGCCTGGGATCTGGCGGGACGTCGCGTGGCGACCGTGTTCAGCGGTCAGTTGCTGGGACGCCGAACGGTGACCTGGGATGCACGCGACAGCCGCGGCGCGCCGGTGGCGCCGGGGGTCTATCTTCTGAGATTGTCCAATGGCCTCATGACCTCGACCCGCCGCGTGGCGGTGATGAAGTAGTCCCGCACGCCGGGACTGGAACAGGGAACACCACTCATGGGACAACAGCACTCGAACCTCGTTGGTATCGCCCGGGCACTCTCGCTCGCGGCGGTCGTTGGCATGGCCGCCAGTGCTGCGCATGCCGACATCGTGCGTGGCACCGTGCTCGACGGGCAGGGCAATCCGGTGTTCAACGCTGACTTCAACGTCTATGACGCCGCGACAGGCAACAAGCTCGCGCCTTCCGACAAGTCCGACGCCGCCGGCAAGTACCGGCTCGTCGTGGATCCGGGCCGGTACGACCTGCTCGTGCGACCGCCGCTCAACAGCCCGTATGCACCGCGCATCAAGCATGCGGTGCTGGTGACCGGCACGCTCGACCTGGATTGGGTGCTCCCCCCGGCGGCCAAGGTGCGCGGCTTGGTCTACGACCCGACGAATCCCGATGTCCAGACGCGAGGCATGAGTCCCTGCGACCTCGATTTCGATCGCACCGATGACGGCTCCCGCCAGCCGGCACTCGGCGACGTGACGAGCATCTTCGGCACGTTCCAGGCG
>JANNWR010000043.1:0-7348 GCA_031408715.1 bacterium | reverse complement strand
GCGAGGACCGCACGTTGAACTGGGACTTCCGCGACGCGACGGGGCGCATGCTGCCGGCGGGTCGTTACTTCGTGAGACTGAGTGCCGGTGATCTGGCGATCACCCGCTCGTTCGCGCGTATTCCGTAAGAGGAGGCAGCCTACCATGCGCCGTAGCCCACGGACCCCGAGCCCCAGCTCGCGCACGACGCTCGCGTACGCGGCGATCGTCCTCCTGTTCGCGCTTCAGTCTGGGTGCGGCAAGGCCAACAAGAACATGTTCGAGCCGTTGGTCCCGCCCTCGACTGGCGTGGTGATCTCGGGCTTGGCGCACGCGCAGGGTGGCGACGAACTACAGGGCGTCGTCGTGACGCTCGAAGCAATGGACGGCGGCGTGTCGGCCAGCGTCTACCAGGCGATGCGGAGCAAGGGCCTCACGGGCCCGGCGCTCCGGACTGGCGCGCAGCAGTCGCTCGCGGGCACTCACGGGCTCAGCGCAGCGCTCGCGACGCCGAGCCGCGCGACGGTGACCGACGCTCGCGGCCGATTCGCCTTCGACGGGGTGCCTTCGGGCGCCTATCTCCTGACCGGCGTCGCACCGAACCACTTGGCGGGCATCGTGCGCACGACCGTGCCGCCCTTCTCCGCCACCGCGGCCGAAACGACCGTCGTGGACATCGCGATGATGCCCACGGGCAAGTTCTACGGAAACGTCACGCTCGAGAACGCCACGAACCATCAGAGCACCATCGTGTACGTGGACGGCAGCTCGTATGTCGCGGTGACGAACGCAGCTGGCAACTATCGGATCGAGGGCGTGCCGGTCGGCAACTGGACGGTGCGGGGCACGCATCCGGGCTACCTCGATCGCTCGGTGACGGGCTCCATCGCCGCGGCCGGGGACAGCATTCCGCTCGCCGCGTTCCAATTGCCGCTCAACTCGAACATCTCTCCCGTCGCGGCGGCGATCAATCCTACCTCACCGGTCAGCCACGTCCCCGCGAACTTCTCGGGCTCAGGCTCCGACGACGACGGCACCATCGTGCGTTACGAGTGGGACTTCGAGAACGACGGCACGTTCGACTACTCGAGCCCCTCGTCGGCGGCCACCACACACGCGTACTCCACAAGCGGCACGTACACGGCGAAGTTGCGCGTCACCGACAACCAGGGGGCGATCGGCCTTGATGCGATCACCTTCAATATCGTGGACGGAGTGTTCGTGTCCTCCACGGGCAACAACGCCGATCCCGGAACCTACGATCAACCCGTCGCGACGCTGGCTCAGGGGCTCGTCCTCGCTTCGTCCTTGAGTCGCAGATACGTCTTCATCAGCACCGGGACCTACGCTGCAGCGCCGACGTTCCCGGGCAACCTCGAGATCCGCGGGGGATACACCCCGGGAACCACGTGGACGAGAACCGCGGGCAACTACAGCGTCTTCAACTCCGGCCTGTTACCCGCGCTGGTCGTGAACGTCAGCGTCCCGACACTGGTCAGCGGCGTTCGGGTCGTTGCGAGCAACCAGATATCGCCGGGAGCCAGCTCGATCGCGCTTCGCGTGCTGAACAGCACCTCGGCGGTCCAGTTCGTCGACTGCCAGTTCGCGGCCGGTAGTGGCGGCAACGGTTCCAACTCGGTAGCAGGCGTGGCCGGCGGCAACGCTTCCACGGGGTCGGGGCAGTCCGGCGGCGCCGGCGGCTTGCCGGGCGGCGGGAACGGCGGCGCCGGTGGCGGCGGCGGCATCGCGAACAACGGTGGTCCTGGCGCCAGTGGTGGGAACTTCTGTGGCTCCAACTCCGGCGGGTTTGGCGGCACCGGATTCACGTGCGCCACGGGAGGCACCGGTGGCAATGGATTCAATACCTGCAGCTCCGTCGACGGCACGAACGGAAGCACGGTCTCGGGATTCGGCACCGCCCCTGGCGGCGTGTGGACCCCGTCTCCGGGCAACGCTGGTGCCAATGGCCTTCCCGGCGCCGGCGGCGGCGGTGGTGGTGGTGGCGGCGGCCAGTTCACGGGATTCCTGTGTGGCGTCAACGCCAACGGAGGCCCGGGCGGCGGCGGCGGCGGTGGCGGCGGATTCGGGACCGGTGGCGCGGGAGGCATGGGAGGTGGCGCGTCCATGGCGGTGCTCCTCTACAACTCCTCGCCCATTTTCACTTCGTGCACGTTCACCACGAGTAGCGGTGGCGCTGCCGGGGCTGGCGGCAATGGCGGTGGGTTCGGTCTCGGCGCCTTCGGCGCCGGCGGCTTGCCCGGGCAAACCGGCGCCGGTCCGGGCGGCAATGGCGCGATCGGCATCCGGGGTGGCGCGGGTGGCGGCGGCGGTGGTGGTGCGGGCGGCGTGAGCATCGGGATCGCGGTCACCGGGACCTCGGGGCCGTCGATCATCGGTGCGAGTTACACCATCGGATTCGGGGGATCAGGCGGAGCCGGCGGATTCCACCCGGTCACGGCGGTCCAGGCTCCTGCGGGTCCGACCGGTGCTACGGCGAATGTGGTTTCACTCTGAGTTCGATGACGGTTCAATGTAGTCCGGCGTGAGCCGAAAGCGGATTGAGTTCGGCGAGCGCCTGTTCGGTCAGTAAACGCAACCACACCAGCGTGGCATGCGGGAGCGCGGCCCTCGGCTCAGCGTGTACGAGTGGCACGCCCGCAGGCACGATGGCGATCGTGCCGTCGGTGGCACGCTCGAGTGCGATCTCTTGGCCGTCGAGCCGCGCCAGGAGGCGGCGGCCATTGTCTTCGACGAGCACCGCATGCGGACTCGCGTCGCGCTGCCACACCGCGCGCGAGGTATGGAACCGGGCCTTCACGCGGTATGGCCCGCCGCTCTGCGGACAGAACGTGTCGCAGTTGCCGCACGCGTTGCAGAAGTCCGCGAACAATACCCACTGCTGCTCGCGAATCTCACTCGCGGCGCGCGGCTCGAGTCCGGCAACAGCGGGCGTCCCCGCCGCCGCCCCTGCGGGCGCCGGCACGTCAGAAGCCGTCACGCGAGGCGATGTCACGCGAGGCGATGCCACACTGAAAAACGCCCCGTTCGGGCACACCAGCGCGCACTGGTTGCATGACTCGCAATCCACGAGTGCCAGCGGTGGCCGCGTGGCTGCTGGCAGTGCGCTCGCAGCGTTCGCGACGCTCGCACCGGAGCCATAGCGCGGATCACTCCCGACACTCGCGGCGTAGGCGGCGAGGTTCGCGTGCGCAGCCTCTCGTGCGTCCCCGACCGCGCGGCCATCCTCACTTGCCCGCGCCCTCACGTAGTCATCGATAGCGCGCACATCGCAGCGCTCCATCTCGGCGACCAGCGCTTTCAAGTACCGCGGCAGGCGGCGGTACCCGGTCGGCTGCAACAGGTCGGTGCACATGGTGACTGGCGTGAATCCGCACGCCACCGCGGTGGCGAAGTTCTCGGCGTTGACGCCGGCGCTGAGCGACAGCGGGATGGCGCCGGCGGTGGCGCGACTCAGGAGGTCGGCGAGCCGGATCGCGATCGGATGGAGCGGCGCGCCCGACAGGTAGACGGCCTCCCCAGCCAGGCGCGCGCGCGTGTTGCGCACGACCAGTGTGTTCGTGAGCTTCACACCAAGCGTGCGGCCGTAGCGCTTGGCCACACCGCTCAGCCGGTCGAGCAGGCCCAGCGCCTGGTCCCACTGCAGATCACGATCGAATGCCGCGCGGTTGAGCGCCACGTGATGCCAGCCGAGCGGACCGTGCAACAGGGCATCCACTTCATCGAAGCCGAGCAATGTCGGGTTCAGCTTCACCACGACATTCAGCGCGTGACGCGCGAACAGATGCTCGACGATGCGTTCGATCTCATCCGGCGGGCAGCCGTGGAAGCTCGACAACGTCACCGTGTCGATGACGCGCCGGGGCAGGTTCTCGGGCCACCACGAACGCAGCGCGCCAGGAAGCGAGGCACGCAACCGCGTCACGGACTCCGATGCGTCGGTGAGGCCGTCGAGAAAGCGTGTGACCGCATGCGAGCGGATGCCGGCGAGATCGTAGCCGACGGAGGCGTCGAAACGCGTTCCAGCGAGGGCCCGGGCTGCGGCATCGGCCCCAAGCACCCGGGGCGCGATCGCGTGCACGAGGCACCAGGCCGACACATACTGTTCGAGCGACTCCGCCAGCCGCAGCTCCTGTGACCATTCGACGTTGTAGCCTTCGGCCGGCGCGTCGATGCAGGGCCGCGGCAGCTCCAGGCGGTCGAGCACCTGCACCGTCTTGAGCTCGAGCAGGCGTGCCCCCGCAAGCCACGCCACCACCAGATTGTGGGCCAGTTGGGTATGCGGCCCGGCGGCCACTCCGAGCGGCGTCTCCAGGCGCCCGCCGGGGATGGCGACCGACAGATCATGCTGCGCGGTTCCGGTCCAGAACGCACGCTTCGGCAGGCCGAACACCGTGCGCTCCCGTTCGAGCCCGACCACGGCCCACCCCAGAAGCGTCGCGAAGCTCGCGGGGACGAGCGCGTCGATGTCGGCCGGCTTGGGCGTCGTGTTCATCGCGCCGCCACACGTGTCCACAGGCGAGCAGCCTCGCGGCGGGCGTCTGCTTCGAGTTCGGCGGCATCTGCGGTCAGCAGTCGGCCGCCGTCGACGACCGTGCGTCCTGCCACGACGACACGTGTCACTCGCGGCCGTGTGCCGGGCGCCGCTGGAGCCTCGCACTCGACGCGGTCATCAGCGAGCGCACCGGCGGGCGCACCGGCGCCGAAATGCTGCTCGGCGAGCCGCCTTCCGCCCGCCAAGCGTTGCACGAGTTCCGTGCTCGGAGTGGCGGGCTCGTGCACCGCGGCCAGACGCTCGAGCGCGGAGAACTCCTCGCGCAAGTCGGACGCCCAGCCATCCGTGCCCAACGCCACCTGCGTGCCGCCCGCCAGCGCACCGGCATATCCGACACGATTGCCTTCATTCGATCGCGGGTTCTGCACGATCCACAACCCGCGCGCGCCGGCCTCCGCCACGCTCGCCGCACTCAAGTGCACTCCGTGCGCGAGAATCGAGCCCGGCGGCAGTGCCTCTGCCTCGAGCAGGCGTGCAAGCGGATCCGCGGCACCCTCCCGCCGTGCATGCTCCACGTCCGCCAGGTCTTCGGCGACATGCACGTGCACGCCCACGCCGAGACTGCGGGCCAGCACGCCTGCCTCGAGCAGCGTCGCCCGCGATGCAGTGAAGGACGCGTGCAGTCCGACCAAGCCGCGCACGTTCGGGCGCCGGTTCTCGCGCACGAAACGCGCGCACTCGGCGAGGCCGCGCCGGGCCTCGTCACGGCCGCCGTTGCGTTCAGTGGCTCCATAACAGAGCAGCGCGCGAATGCCGAGCTCGTCACAGGCATCGGCGATGATGTCGAGCGAACCTTCGATGGCTTCCGGCGATTCGTGATGGTCGATCAGCGTCGTGGTGCCTGCGAGCAGCGCCTGTGCTATGTACCAGCGCGCCGATGCGCGCAGTGCCGCCGCATCGATGGCGCGGTCGAGCCGCCACCAGACCTGCGACAGGATCTCTAGGAAGTCGCGCGGCGCAGGTTCGGGCGGCAGCATGCTGAACGGCACGAGGCCGCTATACATGTGGGTGTGTGCGTTCACCCAGCCCGTCGCGGGTCCGCTCATCGCCACGACTCGCGTGACGCCTTCGTGCGGATCTTGCCCACCGACGTGGCTCTTGCCGCCGACGAATCCTTCATCGGCAGCTGCATGCGCCGTATGCCATCGAACGATTCGAGCGCCGAAGCGACCGCAGCGGCCGTGGGAACGAGGCCGATCTCGCCGAGTCCTTTGGCACCGAACGGGCCTTCGGGCTCGGGGGCCTCGACCAATATGACATCCACCGCCGGCATGTCCTTGGCCCGCAGGGCACCCAGCTGATAGAGCGAGAACGTCACCGGCATGCCGTCCACGCACGGCAGTTCCTCGGTGAGCGCGTAGCCCAATCCCATGTGCACGGCGCCCTCGATCTGCGCTTCGCACAGGCCGGGATTCACCACGCGTCCGACGTCGTGGGCGGCGATGACGCGCTCGAGCCGCCCAGCGTCGTCCAGCACCACGATCTGCGTGGCGAAGCCATAAGCCGTGTGCGTCTTGGGATCGGCAACGCCCGACACCAGCGACGTGGTGTCGTCCACCACTTCGTCGGCCGCGTAGACGTTCCCCACGAGTTCAGGCAGTTTGCGACCGCGGTCCAGGTCGGCGCGCAGCTTGCGCGCAGCACTCGTCACCGCACGACCGCCGAACAGCGTGCCGCGCGAACCCGTCGTCTGGCCGCAACCCAACGCGAACGTCGCGTCGACCTTGGGGCGGAATATCGCGGCCGGCAGACCCGTGACCTCGACGGCGAACTGAACGAGCACGGTGAGCAGTCCTTGTCCCATCTCGGTGTAACCGTTATACACCGACACCGTGCCATCGGCTTCGACCACCAGCCGCGCCTTGCCCCACTCGACCACTCCATTGCCAAGCCCGGAGTTCTTGAGTCACACTCTCCTGCGCTTGCCAGCAACGCCTCGATCAACCTACGTACTGTCCCCACCACCAGCAACGGATCGACCTCGTGAAAGAGCGGCGGAAGTCCTGGTAGCGCACCTGGGAAGGGCAAGCGCCGAATCTGGCTCATACGCAAGTGATCTAGGTCGAGCAGTGCGCCTTTGATAAAAGTTGTACCGAGATCGAGAGCGATGAAGGTCATAGAAGTGTCAAAAAATGACTACAGCGAATTGGGGAATGAACGAATTTGCTCGTGATGATCCACTATTGTTTCGATGCTTCCCCAATTCGTTGTAGTTTTAGCCCTTAACTCAAAATCCGATCCACCGCCAGCTTACCCGCCCTGGCTGCCTCAGCGAAAAGCGCCACCGTTTGACGCACGCCATCGCTCAGCGGTCGCCAGTGGATTGGCCCCAGTGCGGCTTGCAGGGCACTTTCATCCACCGCAGTCGGCGTCACCAACGGCGTTGGGTTAAAGGTAATTTTGCCATTACTTTCTGGTGCGGCAGCATCAATCGCATCGACAATCTCAGCCATAGAGACGGTGTTGCCGCCTAGATTGAAGACAGGCGCTCCAGCAATACGCGCCCGTGCGGCGCGGATAAAGACGTCGGCTGCATCATCAGCATGGTGATAGACTGCCACGCCGCCAAAGCTGATCTGATAGTCGCGCCCAACTGCCGCAGCCAACATGCCCTTGGTCGGCGTCAAGGTCATGCCCTGGTCACGTCCCGGACCGTAGACGATGTAGGGGCGCAACCCCACACTGTGTACCCCATTCTCTTGCCAGTAGATGCGAGCAGTCCCTTCGTTGGCTTGCTTGGTCACGCCGTAGAGATTTTGCGGGTCGTGTGCGGCGTCGTTCTGTAGCGGACCGGGC
>JANNWR010000042.1:0-2605 GCA_031408715.1 bacterium | reverse complement strand
ACGCTGTGGTTCGCGGTGGTCGGCGCGCAGTGGTGGGTGGCCGCACACCGTGTGCGCTTCCTGTGGAAGGACACCCAGGGCGCACCGCCGATCCTGCTGCCGCTCGGCGCGGTCGCACATCTGCGCGCCAAGCGGGCCCATGCCGAACCACGTGGAACCGACGGCTCGGACGAGAACGACAAGCACTGAGTGGCGCGCACCTCGCAGCGGTGACGGCGCAGCGCAGGAACTGCGCGCGGAGCGGCACCGCACCGCGCCCTCGCTCACTGCAGCAGGACGAAGCGCTCCGTGCGTGCGCCGTCGCGCGTGGAGAGCCGCGCCCAGTAGAGCCCGGCCGCAGCAGCATGGCCCGCGGCATCGCGACCGTCCCATGCCTGCTCGTGCGCGCCCGCGGCGAGCATGCCGTTCGTCAACATGCGCACGCGCCGGCCCGCGGCGTCGAGCAGCTCCCGCCGGACCTGGCCCGCGCGCGGCAGCGTGAAGCGCAGCACGCTGCTGCCGCGCGCCGGGTTCGGCCGCATGGGGGCCAGTGCCAGTGTCGCTCCGGCGGCAGGACCATCGCCGACCGCCAGGCTCCCGAGCGGTTCGAGGAAGTACTGCGACAGCAACGTGGCGACGTTGGCGCGCAGCGCGACGTGGTTCCAGCGGTACGGCCGTCCGGACAGGAATGCGAACCGGCCGCCGGCCGAGCGCAGGCCCGCACCACCGGCGGGCATGCGGATGACGCCGAGGCCGCGCTGCGGCGTGAAGCCGGCCGTGGTCTTCCACAGCAGTTGGCTGTCGGCCTGTGTGCGCACGGTGTCGAACACCGCCACCAGGTTCTGTGTGCCGGTGCGGGTCAGGTTCGAAAGGCCGGGCCGTGTGGCCAGACAATCGGTGATCGTCGTGCCGACGGTGGTGAGCGTGATCCCGAGATAGGTACGGAGTGCGTCGGACAGGAACACTTCACCCTGACGCGTCATGAGCAGCAGGTTGCCCCCGGCGTTCAGGTACGACAGCACGGGCGTCTGCACCCACGAATCCGTGTCGCCGCTGAAGTTGTTGCCCACCCAGATGACGTTCCGGTAATGGCCCAGTACCTCGGGCGGCACCATTCCATGCCCGAGCGGAGCCGGAACATTGACGGGATAACCCGCGGCGGGAGCGGCGAAGTGATCCCAGAAGTCGAACGGGTAGCCGCCCGAGAACGCCTGGTCGATGTAGGACGAGGTGATCTCGGTGCCATAGTTCGCCCAGTCGACGCCGTTCACCACGAGCACCGCACGGTCGAACGGCGGCTGCTTCACCTCGAGCTCGAGCTGGCGCAGGATCCAGTTGTCCGGATCGATCGACACGCCGCTCGGTGGCGCATCGACGTGCAGCGCGAAGGTCTGGCTGGCGAGCGAATCCGGCACCACGAAATCGCGCGGCCCGGCCGCCGTGGCGATGCGCACGTCGACCGGCATGGTGAACAGCTGCCAGGTCTGGCGCTGCTCCAGCGTCAGTGTGACGTCGTAACCGCCGGCCGCGGGCACCCAGCTCCAAGTGCTGCGATAGACCGGGTAGTACTCGCCGTAGATCCACTGCTGGAAATATTTCGCGAGGTCGCGTCCCGACACGGCTTCACACACCGCACGGAAGTCCTCCGTCGTGGCTGTGCTGTAGGCGTGCGTGCTGCCGTACTGCTGGAGTGCCGCGAAGAACACGGCATCGCCGAGCACATGGCGCAGCATGTGCAGCACCCAGGAGGCTTTGTCGTACGACAGGTCCGAACTGAACACGCGCGCGACATCCTGGTCGTTTGGCACCCACACCGAGCCGGCGCCATAGAACTTGTTCTGCGCAAGGTCTGATTGGTACGCCGCCAGGCCGCCGTTCGTCTCGGCCCACAGTGCTTCGCTGTAGGTGGCGAAGCCCTCGTTCAGCCAGATGTGGTGGAAGTCGCGGCACGTCACCCAATCGCCCCACCACTGGTGCCCCAGTTCGTGCACGACCACGAACTCGGAGAACGAACCCAGGCTGGTGCACGTCTGGTGTTCCATGCCACCGCCGAACTGGAACTGGGCATGGCCGTACTTCTCGTCGACGAAGGGGTACTCGCCGAAGTGCCCGGCGTGCGAGGCGATCATGTTCTTGACCTTGGCCTGCACGGCGGCCACGACCGGCGCGGTCTCCGGATAGTTGAAGAAGTCGATGCGCATCGAGTCGGTCGGCGACGGCCGGTACCAGTCGAGCGTCTGGGTGTAGGGGTAACTCGCGATCGACACCAGATAGGTGGCGATCGGGTGGCGCTCGCTCCAGCGCGTCACCGCCTGCGTGCCGTTGTCGGTGGCCTGCAGCCGGACGCCGTTTGAGGCCGTGATCATCCCCGTGGGAACGGTATAGCGGATGCTGACGGAGTCGGCCTTGTCCTCGGGTACGTCCTTGCACGGCCACCATGAGCGCGCGCCGTAAGGTTCCGAGAGGCTCCAGATGAGCTGGCGGCCATTCGCGATCTGGAAGCCGAACGAACCCGCGACGGGAGTGCCGAAGTAGAACACCTTGATGTCCACAAGCTCGCCAGTCGCGTAAGCGTGATCGAGGTGCACGCTGACCAGATCGCCCGTACGACCGTAGAACGTCGGCA
>JANNWR010000041.1:0-2502 GCA_031408715.1 bacterium | reverse complement strand
TGAGCACGCGTCCGGCATGGCGCCGGGCCGCCAGCGCGCTGTCGGTGGCGGCATTGCGCTGGCCGTCACCGAGCACGATCGCCGTCAGGCGTTCACGCGGCTGCACGGCGCACCTCGAGTCGTGTGGCTTCGACGATCCGTTCGAGGTCGCGAGCACTGAGATCGTTCGCCATCGGCAACGACAGGCAGCGCTCCGCGAGGTCCTCCGTCACTGCGAGCGCGTCCGCGCGCAGGAACTTCGCAAATGGCGGGTGCGCATGGAGCGGAGTCTCGAAGTAGGCGCGCAACTCGACGTCACAAGACTCCGCGTGCTCGCGCACGGAATGGCGCGTCGCGGCGTCGGACGCGAGCACGGGCACGGCCTGCCAGGTCGAGCGTTCCGCCCCGCGTTGGAACGTGAATCCTTCGGGTTCCAGCGCGGTCATCAAGCAGGCCGCACTGTCCCGGCGCGCGCTCAACACACCCTCGAAACCATCGAGGACAGCCAGGCACACGGCCGACTGCAGCTCGCTGAGCTTGGCGTTCATGCCCAGCGGGTCCAGCACGATGCGGTGGGAGTCGAAGCCGAAGTTGACCAGCCGCGCCATGCGTTCGCGCAGTTCGGGTGATCGCGTCGTGATCAAGCCCCCTTCACCGGTGCCGAAAGGCTTGGTGGCGTGGAACGAGAACACTTCGACGTCACCCTGCGCTCCGAGCCAGCCACCGTCCTCCAACTCGGCACCGAACGCGGCGGCCGAATCCATGACCAACGGCACGCCGGCTTCCCGGCACAGCGCTTCCCATCGCTGCCTCGTGGCGAGCGGCGGCGGGCAGCCGAACGTCGAAGTGCCGAGCACCGCTGCGACGCGGTCGCCGTGGCGAGCGAATGCCGATGCGAGCGCCGATTCGTCCAGTTGCCAATGCTCAGGATGCACATCGACCAGTAGCGGCTCACGCCCGGTCCACAGGATGGCCGAGATGGCCGCGGCGAACGTGTACGAAGGCGTGATCACGAGGTCGCGACGTTTCGGCTGGTCCTGTGTGACCGCCGCCAGCGCCACCATGAGCCCCAGTGTGGCATTGCCCACCGGCAGCGCGAGCGCACCGTTCGCCATGCGCGCTTCGAGCCGCTCGACCAGCAGTTCGTGGCAGGGTCCGCCATTCGAGTACCAGTGCGCCGCCTCGGACTTCTCGAAGTAACGCGCCACGTGCGACAGCGGCGGCAACTGCGGCCGCTGGTAGCGCAGCCGCGAAGCGGGTGCGGTGTGACGATGGGCAAGCACACTCACCGTGGGACCTCCATCATCGTGGAAGTTGCGACATGCGCGGCGATGGCACCTGATGCGACACCGGATGCGACATCGCCTCGTGATCGTCCAGACCCGGCGAGAACAGCGTTCGTTCGTGGACGGTGGCCGGCGGAGGCTCGCGCAGCACGACGCGCGCATCCGTGACGCTCACGCGTCCCGCCGCGAGCCAACGCGCGGCTTGCAATGTCATGCGAACCTGTTGCGTGAACACCTCGTGGCGTGCCTGAGCGATGGACATGGCGTCGGTGCGCGCGAATGCGGACTGCATGAGCACCGGACCGGTGTCCATCCCATCGTCCATGGCATGCAGCGTTGCACCCAGAACGGGTACCCGCGCGGCAAAGCTGTCCTCGAATCCGTTCGCGCCCGGAAACGCCGGCAGCAGCGACGGATGCAGGTTCCACAACCGGCCGGCGAAGCGTCTGAGCAAGTCGTGTCGCAGCATCCGCGTGTAGAACACGAACACGTGCTCGACCCCGTGACGCTCGAATGCATCGGCGAGCAGCACTTCACGCGCCGCCGCATCCTCGCTGGTGCACAGCGCCACCGGCAGTCCGGCTGCGCTCGCGCGTTCGAGCGCACCGCACGGCCGGTCGACGGCGACCAGGGCCAGTTGCGAACGGAACCACGGCGACTCGATGAGCCTGCCCATGACTGCGCCACCCGTCGACGCGAGGATCCCGAAGCGCGGCGCGCGGGGTCTCATGCCGCCACCTTGGCGCGGTAGGCCGGGAAGTACCGAGTCTCATCGTGGCGTTTGGAGAGCAGCGCGTAACGCTCCCGGTCCAGGATGCGTCCGCCAAGCCAGGCGGTGCGCTCGCCCGTCGCCCAGCCGCGCTTGAAGCGTGCGAGTCCGTCGTCGTGGCCAGCGTCGCGACCGGCACGAAGATCGCCATCGCCGGCAGCACCGCCGAGATCCACCCACTCCACTCCTCGTTCGGCAAGCACCTCGAACGCGCGCGCGAACGTGCCGTACGAGGCATGGGCTGCGTATCCGCGAGGTTCGGATGCGCCCAGGTGGTAGTGCGCGGTCGCACCGTCGATGAGCCACAGCGACATCGACACGACGGCGTCACCCGCTCGCGCGACCACGGCCAGCATCCCCGGCAACGCAAGTTGGGCGGCGAGCGCTGCGGCAGTCAGGTCCGCCGCCCCCGTGAATCCATGCCGCGCGCGAAGCGCAGCGTAGAGCCGTACCCACGCATCCGCGTGC
>JANNWR010000040.1:0-8213 GCA_031408715.1 bacterium | reverse complement strand
CTGACGGTAGCGCAGACGTCCAATCGTGTGACCTGGCAGGGAGCATCGAACTGCCCGGGGGCCATGGCGGCGCAGAACGTCACATGGGGTCGGATCCTCAGCGTTCTCCGATGAAACTAGCGCCCAACCACCCCGAACTTCGCTCCGATGAACTCGATAGTGGAGGACTCCCAGGATCCGCCGCGCAGCTTCTGCAATTCTGGCGCTGTCACTGCTCGCCCCATCTTCCCACGCGATTCAGCTCCGCTGGGCTGATGGCAGCCAGGACCTGAGGTTCACGACAGCCACGCGCTGCACACTCGTCGTGGAGGCGAGCCCGTCCGAGACCGTGCTCCCAGACCAGTGGTATCTGTCCTGGGTGGCCTCCGGCTGCAATCAGCTACCCGTGGAGACGAGCGCTGTTAGCCCCGCGGGCGCCGCGTCTCCATGTTCGACGGAAACCCAGTCCGCGGCCGATAGCGAGAGTCGGACGATCCGCATGCGGCTTTGCAATGACTCGCAAGGCGCGGTCGCGTCAGCCGTCTACGTCATGACACTTCCGGCGGGCTCGGCCGGACAGCTTCAGGCCATCGCTGTGCCATCCACCGGCGGCCCGCAGGGTTCGCTGCAGCACTCGAATATCGTTTCATTCAATGGCGGAGTGAACCGCGCGCAGCCCCTTACCCTGGTGTCGGCGGCCAATGACCACTCCACCGCGCAGCTCACCGTGCAGGCCCGTGGGCACGGGCTACATGCGCCGGCCTCAGCGAGTGTCGTGGCCCCGGACACCTCGTGGCGGGTGCCGCTTGAGATCGTCTCATCCTCCGATTCGACCATCGAAGCACGAGCCGACCTTCCCGTGCTCCTCCCCGACGCCGTGCTCGAGGTGACCTCCGCTGACGGTTCGGTGGCCACTGCAGCCATGCCGAGCGCACAAGTCCAGGTGACGAGCCTCTCGCTTCCGAACTACACTCTTTTCCTCGATCCCGACCCCGGGGTGTCGACGAAGGACTTCGCGTTCTTCTACAACCGCGTGCCGGCGCCGCCGGGCGGAACCGGATGGCGAAGCCTGTTCCACCTGATGTACATCCGGACCGGCGGCTCACAGGCAGCGGAAACCATGTTCGGCCATGCCTGGTCATGGGATCTGACCCACTGGAATGTCGACCTCCAGGCTTTCACGACCGACGCCACGCCTTGGAACTCGCTGCACGTGTGGGCGCCGAGCATCATCCAGCGGGGCAACAGGTACCATATGTTCTACGCTGGCGTGGACGCTCAGCAAGACCAGAGAATCGGGGTCGTCTCCACAGCCAAGCTCGACACGACGAATATCCCGTGGAGTACTCAGCGCACGATGATCTGGCAGGCAAGCAGTGCGGACTGGATCGTCCAGGGCTCGCCGGGGTTCAGTGGCCAAGATCAGTGTAGGGATCCCTACGTGATGGAAGACCCTGCGGACCCCAGTCGCCTGCTGATGTTCTACACGGCGAATGACAGGCCGGACTCTGCTACCAGCAGCTTGGCGCTCGGGTTGGCGAGAAGCTTCCCGGGATCAACGACCAACTGGGAAAACAAGGGCTTCTACCAGAGCACACAACGGCTGTATGGCGGCGTGGGCCAGCTCGAGGGCCCCCATGCCTTCTCGGTGAACGGTACGAATACCGGTTGGCGGCTCATGTTCTCCAGAGGCGGCGCTCCTCCCAATGGCGGACAGAACAGCATACGCTTCCTGACCTTGGCGCCGGGGAGGGCGCTCACCGATACGTCTCTGAATGCATGGCCGGGACCAGCCACGGTGCTCAAGACCTATCTGAATGGCGACACCACGGTCTATGGCTGGAATGGCAGCGAGGAGCTCTACGCCGGCGGGGTGGACTTCCTGGCTGGTTTCACCGCCTGGGGCCCGACCCTCCAGGGAATCGCAATCACCCGCATGTCATGGAACAGCAACAATTTCACACTCCAACTACCCAGCGTGACCGCAGTGGACGAGAACGGCTCGAGAGCGCGCGATGTTCAGATGCGGTTGCTCGGAGTGCGGCCGGGAGCGAGGGGGGTCACGTTCCAGATCGAGACTCCACTTGCGCTCGATGCGAAGCTGGAAGTGTTCGATGTCTCTGGGCGGAAGGTGGCGGCGCTTCATGGAGGCCGGATCCCGAACACCGGGGCCAATATCCGATGGAACCTCGTCGATGATGGGGGCCGAGCGGTGTCCAGTGGCGTATACTTTGCCCGATTTGCCTTCCCCGGCGGCCTGCGACTCGCGAGGATCCCCATTGTCCGCTGATTCTTTCGCAACCTCCGCGAGGATCCCGGACCCTGCCCACAGCGGGGGCCGGGCCCTCGCTTGGCCAATGCCCTGGTCCGTGCACGACCCGTCTCCTTGGCACAGGCACTGGCGGAGCCTCGCCCTCGTTTTCATCGCGCTGGTCACTGGCGTTGGCGGACAAGCCACCGCTCTCGCTGAGGGCGCAGCCCCGTTCCGCTGGGGGCTGGACCCACAGGCAACAGTTACCGCGGTCGCGAAAATCGGGAACCATCTCTACGTGGGGGGGGGCTTCTGGGAGGTGTTCCGGCTCTCGGGGAGCGGCGTCGCTTTCGACACCCGTTCCGGGACACCGCGTGCTGAATCTCCCATGATCGCGGGGCCCATCAATGCCGTCCTCCCAGATGATTCAGGGGGCTGGTATATCGGTGGGGGCTTCCTCGGAGTGGGCGGGCAACCCCGCCGCTACCTTGCCCACCTATTTGCGAATGGGACATCGGACCCTCGCATGCCCGAGCCTGACGCCGAGGTCACCTCGCTCGCGCTGGAGGGCGGTGTGCTCTATGTGGGCGGACTCTTCGGCAACGTGGGCGGTGTGCCGCGGCAACGGCTGGCCGCAGTGAACACGCGGACAGGAGTGCTGTTGCCCTGGCGCCCTTCGGTGCATGGAGATGTGAGAACGCTCCTGGCGGCACACAACCGGTTGTTCATGAGTGGGTTCTTCGACTCAGTGAATGCAACCCCTCGGCGATATCTTGCTGCGGTGGACACCCGCACAGGCCTCCTGTTGCCTTGGGATCCGGATGCTGATGGCATCGTCCACAGTCTTGCGTTGCATGGGGACACGCTGTATCTCGGCGGAGAATTCCGCCACGTCTCGGGGCAACCGCGTTCCCTTGTGGCTGCAGTGACCGTTTTGAGCGGACGACTGACACCCTGGGAGGCGCCGGTTCGGCAGTTTCCTCTGATCCGAGGGTTTGCGGCCCAGGTGAATCAGCTCCTGCTCGACGGTGACCGGCTGTATGTGGCCGGGATCTTCGACCATGTCGGCGACGTGCATCGGGAAGGTCTCGTGGCGCTCGACCGCCGCACCGGCGGGCTGCTGCCATGGAACCCGCGGCTCGTGGGTGAATTCCTGCCCGGGTATGCACGAGCGCTCGCACTCGACAGGAACCGCCTGATCCTCGGGGGGTTCTTCACCTCGCTCGGTGGAGTAAATGGATTTTCCATGGCCGGTGCTGTCGACACGGAGACCGGTGACCGGGTCGCATGGGCGCTCGCCCCAAATCACATGACCAATGCACTTGCCGTCTCGGGTGGCGTGGGCTTTGCTGGCGGATTCTTCAACAGTGTCACGCCGAGCACCCGCCGAGCGCAGCTCGCGGCGTTCGACCTCACCACGGGCGAGCTCCTGCCGTGGAACCCCGGGGCGGACGGCGGCGTGCTCAGCATGGACACGCGCGACGGCATCGTCTATGTGGGCGGACGCTTTCAGAACGTCGGGGGGCTCCCTCGCACCGGCGTGGCCGCGATCGACGCCGAGACAGGAGCGCCCACGAGCTGGAATCCGATGTGCGATCGGCAGGTCTGGTCGCTCGCGGTCACAGACAGCGTGGTCTACTGCGGAGGCTGGTACGACGCGATCGGCGGCGCGACGAGGCGGAATCTGGCCGCGGTTGATCGAAACACCGGGCTTGCCACGCCTTGGAATCCTGACCCCGATGACACCATACACGGAATCGCAGTCGGCAAGGGTGCTATCTATGTCGGTGGCTGGTTCACCTCCGTTGGTGGCCTGCGTCGAGTAGGCGTGGCCGCAATCGACCCCGGAACCGGCACCCCTCTTCCTTGGCGATTACGCACTACCATGAGCGGCGATGCGATTGCTTTGGCGGACTCGGTCCTGCTTGTTGGTGGAACGCTCATGGCCACTGCCACGACAGATGAGCGACGAACGACCCTTGCCGCACGGGTGTCTACTGGCGACACGCTCTATACGATTCCGGCAGTGGATGACTACATCAAGACTATCGTCGTGCATTCAGGTATCGCCTATGTCGGTGGCCTCTTCAGCTCGTTCGGCAGCCCCGGGCGTCGCGGCGTCGCCGCCTTTGACGTCGCCACCGGCCGAGTCCGTGACTGGGACGCTCGTCTTGACGGTGGCGTCTGGGCCCTCTGCGCGGACTCGCTGAACCTCTTCGTGGGTGGCCACTTCGATCAAGCAGGCGGGCGCTCGGTGGGTTTGGTCGCAGCCCTGTCGCTGGAGAGCTCGACGGCAATTCTGAGCCACAACCTGCCGCCTGTGCTGGGATTCTCCGCCACGAACCCCTGTGCAGCCGACGGCGTCGTGCGGTTCCTGCTCGGCTCGAGCGCCAGCGTGAACCTGTCCATTTACGATCTCCAGGGCCGCCGCCTCGAAGCGCTCGTCACCGACCAGACCCTGGCCCCCGGCCTGCATCAAGTTCCATTCCGCACCACGGGCTGGCCGATCGGCTGCTACTTCTGCACGCTCGAAGTGGCCGGCACCCGCTACACCGGGAAGGTCGCCGTCGTTCGGTGACCGCCATCGGCCTTCGCGATGGCTCGCGAGTGATTGCCGGGGTCCTGTTCGGCGCGGTGGTGGTCGCCTGTTCTGCGGACGCGTCGTTGGGGGGCACCTTCGACCACGTGCACCGGACTCCGGCGAGGAATGCCGTTCGGTCACCCGCGACTGAGCCGTTCCAACCGAGTACAGCCGTGCTCTACGAGCCAGGCGCCGCTCGTTCGTTCCTGGTACAGGCGCCCGGAACGCTCGACAACGGTGAATGGAGCACCGTGTTCCGCACGTCCTGTGACGGCCAACCGGACAGCACGCTGACAAGCGCTCGATACGCGTCTGCCGGAGTTCCCGTGGCAATGATCGAGCGGCAGAAAGCGGGCGTACGATTCGAACTGAGCTTCGCACTTGTTCCCGATCCCGTGTTGTCAGCTCCGGCCGCGAGCGTCCTCATCATGGCATGGAACACGGACCGACGAACCCACCTCGTCGGCGTTTCGACCGAGTTCTTCACCGGGCGCGAGCGCTTGGGTTACGTCGCCCCCGATGTTCGGGAGAGTGCGCACGTCGAGCCCCGATGGGCCAGCAGGGATGGTGGGAAGCCGGCCCATGGTTGGATGGCACCCGTACCGAGGGAACCGCTCCAGGGGCAGTGGTCGCTTGCTCCCGGTGACAGCATCGCTTTCCGTTACATCATTCCTGCATACGCCGAGAGCGAGAGCACGTTGCGGAGGCTGGGCCAGCTGTCGCATAGCGCTGTAGTCCGGTGGGCGGGGTTGCGATGGTCGGCCGCTCTCGATACAGGTGTGGTACTCCGGATTCCCGACCGAACCGTTGCGGATGCTTTCCGATCTGCGGTGAGCGTACTCCTCGGTTGCACTCAGACGCGTGAGGGACGCGAGATCCCCATCGGCAACCCCTTTCAGTACCGCGATGTCTGGCTCCGCGACGGCTCCCGCTGCGCGGCCTCCCTTGCCATGGCGGGGCACACCGGACTCGCGAGACGGCTCGTTCTCGGCTTTCTCGCCTATCAGTGGCCACAGGGGCCATTCCTCAGCCAACGCGGGCAACTAGACGGAACCGGCCACGTTCTATGGGCGATGGGACAGACCCATCTCCGCCCCAGCCCCTCAAGCGACCTGCGCGAACTCACAGACGCGGGGCTCGCGGCGTGGCGGTGGGCGGAGGCGCAGCGCACATCGACCCAGTTGCTCGGCATGCCCTTCGGTGGGTTACTGCCACCGAGCGAACCAAGGGACAATGAACTCCGGAATGGAAGCGGCCAGATCGTGGGAGTGGACGCGTGGACGATCGCAGGCTATGAGGCGCTCGGGAGGCTTCTTGAGGCAGAGGGCCAAAGGGCCCGTGCAACAGCAGTTCGGCTGTCTCGGGCGCGATATGTAGCGCGCTTCCGTCAGGCACTCGAAGCCGTCGGAACCGCAGGCGTGCCGCCGACCTGGCTCGGATCCGGCGAGAATTGGGGGAACCTCTCGGTGGCCTACCCCTGCCAAGTCCTCTCTCCACGCGACCCGAAGGTGGCTTTCACGCTCGCAAGCGCTTGGAGGGAAAGCCCTGTCGCGGGGCTCGTTCGATATGGTGCCCACGACACGGTCCACACGTACCTGTCCGCCGATGCGGCGCAGACCGAACTACTCCGCGGCCATCCGCAGCGGTCACAAGCGACGCTACGTGCATTGGTTCGCTGGAGAACCGCCAGCGGAGGCAGCCCAGAGCTGTTCGCGGCGGACAGCATGTCGTTCGGGCAGAACTTCCCGCCACACGCCACCGCCGCGGCTGGAATCGTCGCTCTGGTGAGGAACATGCTGGTGTTCGACGACGACGACACCCTTCGACTGACGCTGGGCGCTCCAGCACCGTGGTGGAGGAGGAGCGCGGTTCGGAGTGCTCCCACCCGATGGGGCGATCTGGCGCTGGATTTCGATCGGCGTGGCAATCGGTTCTCGTGGCGGTGGACGCCCGTGCCGGTCCCGACCGAACTCTGCCTGCCGGCCGGCTATCGCGCCGCACGGGGCACGCCGGGAGTGGTCGTGCGCGTGGGAGAGTGCGATCGAATCCTCTTGCCGCCCTACGCCTCCAGCTACTTCGTCACCGCCACGATCAAGTCTGGTTCCCCATGACCACGTCCTTCTGGCTCTACCCGTTGCAGAGAACGATCGGTCTTGCGCTCCCATGCGCAGTGCTTCTCGCTTCCACGCCAGCCCTGGGTGAGCACGTTTCGCTCTACCCAAGTAGGCAGCCGCTCATGCATCCTGCCGTCCCGATGGCGACCGCGGACCGCCCGCTCCCGGGCCAAGAGGCCGCCTCGCGCGACTGGCGTGCGCACAGTCTCCGCTCGCAAGCGTTGTTCGATTCCGCGTTCCGTTCGGTGGAGCGCGGGCGCATCCGCGGCCCTCAGGCTTCGATCAGCACCGAACGCATACGACTGCTCAAGCTGGCGGTCGCCGAGCTCGACTCCGCAGAAGCTGAGGCCGGGACGACTGCAGAGAAGGCTCTGGTTCGGGTTCAACACGGGCATATCCTTGAGGTGGCGGGATTCCCGCTGGATGCTCATGGGTGGTACAGCGCAGCGCTGCGGTCGGACTCGACGAACGCCACCGCTCGTGTCGCGCTGTGGCGGGTGACCCGTGAGTTGCTCGGTCTGAACTGAGGCCTGGCACCTGAATGCCTTTCAGTGATGCTCAATTGAAGACGTGAGACCTCACCTGCAACTCTGGGGGTGTCGGAAGTGAGCCCAAAGACAAGGACGTGTCGCGATGTTTGTCAGTTTCGAAGGAGGGGTGCGTCTCGCCACTATCCCGATTGTCAGGTGAGCGGGCGAATATGCCCAGCATGAGCGGCACGTTCCGCGTGGTCGGCACAGGACTGCTGTCCTCACTCCTGCCTGCTTTGGGACGGTTGCTGGCCTGCGTCACCACATGGCTATGGAGCACGCTGCTGCTCTTGCCGTTGATTTCGGTCACAGGGATCGCTTCCGCTCAGCAGGTAGACCAGAAGCTCTGGGAAGTTGATCCACAGGTTGCGCTCACGGCCGCCACGGTCTTGGGGAAGACGCTCTATGTGGGCGGCAGTTTCCATGACGTGGCCCCGGTCGTGGGAGGGGGCGCGATCACAGATCCCGTCACCGGTGTCCTTCGGCCGAACAGTCCGCGCGTCGCAGGCATTGTGCTCACCTGCATCCCAGATGGCCACAGGGGCTGGTACATCGGTGGCGACTTCAGTGGTGTAGGCGGGCTACCCAGAAAGAACCTCGCCCACATCTTCGGTGATTGGGATTCCCCGCATTTCGTGGACAGTCTGATTATGCTGCCGACTGCTTGATCTGTGCCATCAGTTCGTACGCGATCGGGCTGACGTAGCCCAGCGCGGAGTGCCGCCGGTCGACGTTGTAGAACTCGTGCACGTACTCGT
>JANNWR010000039.1:0-21686 GCA_031408715.1 bacterium | reverse complement strand
GAGCAGGTCGAGGTCGAGCGTGGCGAGCGGGCCATTCACCACCGTGGCCTGGATCCGCACGCTGCCGGAGACCTGCGAGGTCGCGGGTGTGAAAGTCAGGTCGAGGTCGTACCAGCGCACGTCGTACTGCTGCTGCAGCGGAGTCGGTGCGGTCTGCATGGCGCGCGCGCGGAGCAGCGCCTGCGCTTTCCACGCCGCGAGGTAGGGCGCCACGTCGGTCTCGTCACGCCACTCGGCCGGGCCGTCCGGCGTGGACGGGAACAGGATCGGTGCCGATGCCGCAGGGTTCACGAACATGAGTGCAGCCCATGCCGACATCAACAGCGAGCCGAGCGGCGGGCGGCGGGAACGTGAATCTGGGCGCGAGAGCAGCACGGGCATGGGAACGACTCCGGCGGCGGGAGGGCATGGCTACGATGTCGGGAGGGGACGGAACCCGACAATCGTAGCATCCTCGTATTCGCTTCGGCAGCAGCGAATGCCCGGCGCCGCCGGAACGCGGGTGAGTCGCCGGAAACGTGGGAGCACGGCCCCTGTCGCGATGGACCGCGGAGCACGGACGGGCCCGTGCGATCCGGGCCCGTCTGGCGGGGCGACTACCTGCGAGCGCTCTTGTCGGGGTAGCGCGGTGTGGGCGGCGACACGCGTGGTGACTTGGCGATCTCGTCGAGCACGAGTTTCACGGCCGCGTCGAGCTGCGCATCGTGCCCGTCGGCCGTGGCGCGTGGCAGGTTGTCGACCACGACATCGGGATCGACGCCATGGCCCTCGATCAACCAGTCGCCTTCGGGACCGAACACGCCGGTCTCCGCCGCGGTCGCGATGCCGCGGTCCACGAGCAGATTGTCCTGCGACAGCCAGATCTCGCCGCCCCACGTGCGCGTGCCGACGACCTTGCCCAACCCCAGGCGGCGGAAGCCCTCGGCAAACGCCTCGCCGTCCGAGATCGTGGTCTCGTTGACGAGAGCGACCATGCGGCCCTGGAACGCGAACGGCATGTTCGCCACCGCTGCTCCGGTGCGCGGCTGCCACCACATCCAGGCCCGGCGCATGAGCTTGCCCAGGATCCACGCATCGATGTTGCCGCCACGATTCCCCCGCAGGTCGATCACCAGCCCATCGCGGTCGTACACGGGGAAGTAGTCGCGCTGCCATTGGGCCATGTCGGGCGCGCCCATCGCGCGCAGGTGCACGTAGCCCACCCGGCCCGCCGACAACGAGTCGACGCGCAACCGCCGCGTGTACTCCCATTCGCTGTAGCGCAGGTCGGTCTCTCGCGCGGGTGGCACCGGCGTCACGATGACGTCACGCGCGTCCTTGCCCGGGGTCTGCACGCGCAGCAGCACCTGCTTGCCCGCCTGAGCGCGCAGCAGCGCGCCAGGATCGGTTGCCGAACGTGTCTCGACGCCGTTCACCGCGAGTAGCACGTCCCCCTCGCGCACCTTCACTTCGCCGCGAGCGAGCGGCCCGAGCTTGCCCGGCTCATCAGGGTCGGTGCGGAACACGTGCTCGATGCGCCAGCCCCCCGCCTTGTCGTCGCGCGCGAGCCGAGCGCCGAGCCCCGCGGGATCGGCCTGGTCGGCGCCCTTCCGGAAGTCGCCGCCATACACATACATGTGCAGGGTCGAGAGCTCGCCCACCATCTGCTGGAACACGTCGGCGAGTTCGCCGCGCGTGGTGACGCGATCGGCGAGCGGGCGGAACTTCTCGAGCTGCGCTCTCCAGTCCACGCCATGCATGCCGCGATCATAGAAATAGTCGCGCTCCAGCCGCCACGCTTCGGTGAACATCTGCCGCCACTCGATGCGCGGGTCGAACGTGAACGACCAGCCGGTGAGCGGCAGCTTGGCCTTGTCGAGTTCCGCCGGGGCCTTGGCACCGGCATCGAACACGTACACCGCATCGAGCCTGCGCACCATGAGCTTCTTGCCGTCGAGCGACAGCTCATAGCTGTCGACCGCCGGCATCACACTCGCCACGCCGTCTTGCTTGCGCGCGATCTCGAGCGACATGAGCGCCGGTTTGGCATTGACGTCCGCTTCGCTCGCGAGCCAATAGAGGCGCTTACCGTCGGTGGTGAGCGAGCGATAGTTGCCGGCGTCCGCAGGCACTTCGATCAGCCGCTCGCCCAGTCCGGTGAGTTCGATCTCCACGGCGACCGGGGCAGCGTCCTTCTTCTCGGCTTCGACAGGATTCGCGGCCGGCTTCGCCGCTGCCGCCGGCTTCGAATCGGTAGTGCCACCGGCCTTGGCGGGCTTGTCCGCCTGCAACTCGTCGAGCTTGGCCCACGGCGAGCGCAGGTCCTTCTGCAGCGCCAGCCCGAAGATCTGCGTGGGGCGGTCGAAGAACGGATCGGGCGCACGCGAGCCCCAGATGCTGCGCACGACGGTATCGAAGTGGCGGTCGGACAGGAACCACAGCCACTTGCCGTCCGGGCTCCAGGCCGGGCTGCCGCTGTCGAAGCGGTCGCTGGTCGCCACCGTGCTGGTGCGGGCGCGTGTGTCGTAGAGCACGATCTGCGTGAGCAGATTGGCCGCCGGGCGGGTGAACGCGATCCAGCGCGAGTCCGGCGACCACGTCACGTCGCGGATGTCGTCCCACTGATCGCTCACCGCGATGCGTTGGTTCCTACCCGAGGCGATCTCGAGCAGCCACAACTCCTGATTCTTGTTCGTGTGCGCGATCCACTTGCCATCCGGAGAGGGCTGGCCGTCGTAGCGCAGCGTGCGGCCGTCTTTCGATAGCGGCGTCGGCTCACCGACGCCGTTGGCGGGCAGCTTCCACCACTCGACCTCGCCGCTGGCGTCCCCGAGTGCGACCAGCGTGCGGCCGTCGGGCAGGAAGTGCGCCTGACGCCAGCGAACTCCGGGCTCGCGCGTCACGCTGACGAGCCGGCCGTCCTCGAGTGGGGCCACGAACACCTGGCCGCGCGCGGTGAGTGCGACGCGATCCCCGTTCGGCGACACATGTGCGGCCGTGACCCACTCCATCGGATTCTGCACCCAGCGTTCGCGCGACTGATCGAGGTCCGAAGCCAGCCGCACCGGCAGCGCGCGATCTTCACCCTTGGCGATGTCGTACACACGCAGGTCCGCGCCCAACTGATAGACGATACGGCCGTCGGAGAGCGAGGCCCCGAGCACGTCCCAGCCCTTGTGGCGGGTGTGCTGGCGCGCGTCGCTGCCATCGAGTTTCACCGACCACAGGTTCATGTCGAGCGAGCGGTCGCCCACGAAGTACACACGTCCCTGCCATGGCATCGGTGTGCGGCTGCCAGCGGAGTCGGCGGCCATGAGCCGGCGCGCCTCTTCGCGGCCGCCATCCCAGCGCCATAGTTGCTGCAGCGTGCCGCCTCGGTAACGCCGCGTGTTGCTGATGTTCGGCTCCTGGCGCGTGAACACCAGCGTGTTGCCGTCGAACGCCCCCTCGGCTGCCTGCGCCAGCGGCAGCATGCGGCGTGCGCCGCTGGCCGGATCGATCGCGAACAGCTGCCCGGCGGGGAAGCCCGAGTACTTGCGCGACGTGAACAGCACTTCGCCCTGCGGTGTCCAGCCCACGACGAACGCACGCAGCCCGTCGTACGTGAGCCGCTTCGGCACTCCGCCGTCGATCGCGATCACATACGCTTCGGTCGGTCCATCGTAAGTGGCGGTGAACGCCACCCTGCGGCCGTCGGGTGAGATCGCCGCACGCGTCTCCTCGCCGAGGTGCGTGGTCAGGCGCTGCGCGAGCCCGCCTTCCAGACCGACGCGCCACAGGTCCCCTTCGGCGGTGAACACGACGGTGTTGCCGTGCACGGTAGGGAAGCGGTAGTAGCCGAGCGTGCCGGGTTCCGCGGCGTGCACGACGGAGGCGAGCAGGACGGTGGCGAGCAACGACGCGGCCCAACGCCGCACGATCACGATCAAGGCAGCCGGCATGGCGAGCATCCTCGGGACAGACGGGAATAGCAGTTCAGTCGTGCACTCTGGCAGCCCTGCGGAGGCCCGGCAATGCGGCTCGGGACCATCGCGGCGGCGCGCGGACCCGGCGCGTCTTGCGGGGCTCAGCCGTCGGTTGTGACCCGTCCGTGCGGCCGCGCGGGCGCAGCCCAGAGCTGGGCGGGGTCCCGAATGCTCTCAATCCGGACGCCCGGTGGGTCGATGATGGAGGGGAACCCCGAAAGCCGGGGGCGCCACCCCATGCCCTTCGACGAGGCCTCGATGAACGGAACCGACAACTCCCGCGGACTCGAATACACCGCACTCACGCAGCAGGCACGCGATCTCGGCCGCACCGCACAGTGGTGCTGGACGGGTGCCTCGGTCGCAGCGGCTTTCCTGCTGTCGAGCGCGATCTCGGCGCATCATCCCGGGATGCTGCTCCCGGTCGAGCTGTGCGCCGCATTCGCGTTCTACGCCACACTGCAATCGCGGCGCCTGACCAAGTCCATCGAGAGCCACCTGCGCGAGTTCCACGAGAGCGGCACCACGGAAGTGCAGTGGTTCACGCAGTCGGCCCTCGCCAAGGTGCAGCCCGGTTTCCAGGATCGCTCGGAGTGGGTGCCGATGATCCTGTCCAACGCCATCATGTTCTTGGCGGTGGTCTACAGCTGGGTCTTCGTGGACGGTGCGGCACACGGTGAGATGATGGCGGCGTTCGCGACCATGGGCGCGATGGCGTTCTCGGTGCATTCCCTGGTCGAGAACATGAAGTTCGAGCAGCTGGCGATTGCTCCTGCCGTGCCGGTGGGTACGGTGCTGCGCGAGGTCCCAGCCGTGAAGCGCGTGGGCTAGACGTTCGCAAGGTACGAATCAGCCCGGACGGGAAGCCCCGCCCGGGCTGATTCGCTTTTCTGCAGGCCGCGAGTGTGCAGCGATCGGCGCTACTTGCCCGCGCGTGCGCGGAAGGCGTCGCGCTCCTTGCGTGCCAGCGCCAACACCTCGGGCGGGATGCGGATGCCGGCCATGGCGGTGGCGAACTCCTCGGCCACGCCACGGAACGCCGCGGCATTGATGGCGTTGACCACGTTCACCTTGAGCCCGCGCTTCTGCATCTCCGTGACGGCGGTCGTGTCCTGGCGCGGCACCTCGACCTCGAGCTTCTTCTCCATGCGGTTGCAGGCGGACTGCACCAGCGCACGATCGGCCTCCGGCATCTTGAGCCACGCGGCCTTGGTCATCACCAGTCCGCCGACCAGCGGCGCCATGCCCATGCCGACCATGTTCGGCGTCTGCCGGTACCACTGCAGCGTGAGTCCGAGCAAGGGAGTGCTCGGGTAGGAATCGATCATCCCGGTCTGCAGGCCGGTCAGGATGTCCGTGGCCGCGAGCGGGACGGGGTTGAAGCCCTTGGCCTTCCAGACATTCACCATCTGGTCGTCGCCCGCCCACGTGAACATCTTCGTGTGGCGCAGTCCATCGACCGTTTCGACGGGGTGTTTGGTGAAGAAGTACACCCAGCCGCCATGTCCCCACGACAGCAGCACGAAGCCCTTGGCCTCGAGCCGCGCCTTGAGCATCGGCTCGAGCTTGGCGAGCGTGGCGTAGAGCTCGGGGTAGGATGTGAAGAACATCGGGACATTGAAGACGTTGAATGCCGGGTCGATCGAGGCCAGTCCGGCCGTGGTCACTGCGGCGGCCTGCAACTGGCCGATGCGCATCTTGCGTACGACATCCGGCTCGTCACCGGCGATGCCACCGGGGTACACGCGCAGCGTGACTCGGCCCTTGGTCGTGGACGTCCATTCCGCGCCCATCTCGCGCAATCCCTTGTCCCAGACCGAGCCTTCGGGCACGAGCGTGGCCAGCTTGACCACGGTGACCTGTGCTGCCGCGGGGCGCGGTGCGAATGGGACGGTGAACAGCAGGGCGAGCAACGGAAGTGCTGCGGTGCAGCGCGAAACCGGGCCGGTCATCGATTCTCCTGGGTGGTGGTGTCGGGGACGGTGGCGTCTTCGAGGAAGAACTCATCCTGGCGTTCGAGCAAAGCGCGTGCCTTGCGCTGCAGTACGATCGTTGCCAGTCGCTGGGACGGGTCCTTGTCGGGGTCGAACACGAGTGCGCGTTCGAGCAACCGCCGGAACTCGCCGCGATCCTGCTGCAGCACGGAGACGCTCAGCGCCAGGGTGACATAGGGCGACGGCCGCGTGTCCTTGGAGATCTCGAGCGCGCGTGAGAAGTGCCGGCGGGCCGCTTCGGGCGAACCGCCCATGGCGGGCGGCAGCGCATCGAGCACGATCGAGGCTTCGTGGAACGCGCCGGCCTCGAAGCGCTCGTCGAGCTGCAGGCCGCGGTTCACGAGCGAGCGGATGGCGGGCAGATCGGCGAGCATCTCGGGCCGGTCCTTTCCCACTGCGATCGCCGAGCCCCACGCGGCGGCGGTCCAATAGAGCGGCGCCAGATCGCGCTTCGTGAGTGACGCGGCGGCGCCGTCGGGGTTCAACGCGAGCGAGTCGGCGATGCCCTTGTGGCGCAGCGCGAGTGCTCGCAGGCCGAAGCCGCGGGCGCGCAGGTAAAGCCGGAACGCACGCTCGCGCAGGAACGTGGAACGCGCGTAGTCGCTGTTCACGAGCAGGTCGCTCTCGGACTGGACGTAGGCGTAGGCGTATTGCGTGTAGCCTTTGCACAGCGTGACCAGCAGGCCTTCGTGATCGGGCAGTGTGGCGAGCAGCGACTCCATGGTCTTCAACCCGAACGGCATCGCATCGCGGATCAGCTCGGGATCGTCGTCGGTGCCGAACACGTCCGGGCCCGAGCTGAGCGAGTTGGCGACGCTCTTGACCGCGATGCGTTTGAGCGAGCAGCCACTGCTGGTCAGCGCGGCGGCGAGCAGCAGCAACAGCATGCTGGCGGCGAGTGGACGCAGGGTGGGACGAACGGCACGACGGCTCATCGAGGGTCCTCCGGTGCCGCCGGCGATCCGCACGGACGGCGGCCCGGCCGTGGGCGGCGAACACCGCACGCTATCGCGCCGCTGGGGCCACGGCAAGCGCGGCGGCGCATGTGCCGCCCCGATTCGGGTGCGGGTGTGGCGGACGCGTCACCCGGTGTGGCGTTCGCGCCTCGGCCCGAGCGCCGGTCCCCGCGAGAAGCCCGCGAAACAGGCGCGCCGGGGCTGCCCCCGCATCACCAGCGCAGCGTGCAGCCCGCCCACGCAAAGCCCGCGCCGAATGCGGCCAGCACGATCAGGTCGCCCGGCTTCACGAGCCCGGCATCGCGCGCTTCGGTCAGCGCGATCGGGATGCTGGCGGCGGTGGTGTTGCCGTATCGCGCGATGTTCTGGAAGACTTTCTCAGGTGCGACGCCGAGCCGTTGTGCCACAGCGTCGCCGATGCGCTGGTTGGCCTGGTGCGGCACGATGAGCGCGACCTCATCCAGCGTGTGGCCGGCGTCGGCGAGCACTTCGTGGATGACCTCGGGGAAACGCGTCGTGGCGTGCTTGAACACCTGCCGGCCGTTCATGTGCGGGAAGTGCCGGCCCTCGGCCATCATCTCGGGCGTGATGCGCCCCGCCTCGCGTGACGTGGGGGCCTCGCACCACAGTTCGCGCGCCATCGAACCTTCGGCGTGCAGCGCCCACGACAAGATGCCGCGCGGTGCTTCGCACGGTTCGACCAGCGCGGCACCAGCGCCATCGCCGAACAGCACCGCCATGTCGCGCCCGCGCGTGGTCAGGTCGAGCGCGGTGCTCTGGACTTCCGCGCCGATCACGAGCACGCAGCGATAGCGCCCCATGCGCACGAATGCGTCGGCCACCGACAGCGCGTGCAGGAAGCCGCTGCAGGCGTTGCGCACGTCGAGCGCGCCCACGGTGCCGAGGCCGAGTGCATCCTGGACGATGACGCCGTTGCCCGGCGCCATCCAGTCCGGTGTACTGGTCGCGAAGATGACGAAGTCCACGTCGGCGGTGGTGCGACCGGCATCGGCGATGGCCTTGCGCGCTGCGGCGATCCCCAGATCACTCGAGCCGGTGTTCGCATCGACGAAGTGGCGCTCGCGGATACCCGTGCGCTCCACGATCCAGTCGTCGTTGGTGTCCATCAGCTGCGACAGGTCATGGTTCGTGACGACGCGCGGCGGGACATGGAAGCCGAGACCGCTGATGCGCGAACGCAGAGTCGAAGGGGGCATGGTGGCACTCCAGAGGTTGAGCGCATGGGTCGGCCGCCGGATGATTCTTCAGTGTCCGGATGCCGTCAACCGCATGCGTGCCACTGTATGGCGGTGATGCTGCGAGTCAGCGCTCAAGCAGTCGCAGGTAGGCGGTCACCCAGCCATCGCCCCACAGGAAGGCCGCCATGGCCGCGGGCGCCAGGAACGTGCCGAACGGCAGTTCGGTGCGCATGCCGCCCTTGCCGCGCGACATCATCACCGCGCCCACCAGAGCGCCGCCGATCGAAGCCAGCGTGATGGTGACGAACGCGCCGATCGGGCCGAGCAGCGCGCCGAACATCGCGGCCAGTTTGATGTCGCCACCGCCCATGCCATCACGCTTCAGGAACGTCGCCCAGATCCACGCGAACAACCACAGGTAGCCGCTGCCCACCACCATGCCGAGCAGCGCGTGGCGGGCGCCCGGGCCCAGCAGCGCGGCCGTCACCGCGAGCAGCGTGCCGGGCAGGGTCAGCGCATCGGGTAACAGGTGGAAGTCGTAGTCGATCACGATCAACGCCACCAGCACGTATCCCCACAGCAGCACGGGGATCAGCATCGGCACCAGTCCGAGGTGCAACCAGGCGAGCAGTGACCACAGCGCGCACGACAGTTCGATGAGCGGATAGCGCGCACTCACCGGCGCGGCGCAGAAGCGGCACCGCCCACGGGTGAACATCCAGCTCAGAATCGGTACCAGTTCGAGCGGCCCCAGGACGTGCTCGCACTTGGGGCAACGCGATCTGCCGCGCGCCCACGACTCGCCGCGCGGCAATCGCCACGACAGCGCGGTCACGCCGCTGCCGAAGATCGACCCAAGTAGACAAAAGAAGGTGCCGATGAACATGACCATGACGGTATTCGACAAGATCCCTCTCGTTTCTCTTGAGCGTGGAGTGCCGCGCGGTCACAATGTGCGCGACGTCGCACCCTTAGTCCGCGAGGGCCCATCGCTCATGCGTCTTGTCCTGTTCCTGGCCGTCGTCGCCAACAGCCTCGATCTCCTGCTCACGGCCGTCGGCATCCACTGGTTCGGCAATCGCGAGGGCAACCCGTTGCTCGCGCCATTCGTGCACCAGAACTGGATCGTGTTCGTGTTGCTGAAGGGCCTGCTCGTTCCGCTGCTGATCGTGCGACTGTACCGGTATCGGCAGGAGACCCCCGTGCTCGCCACTGCTGGAATGGGGCTGGTCATGATCGCCCTGACCGTGGCCCTGGGCCAGTGGCTGGGCTGGATGGCCGGGGTGGTCGCCGTCGGCCGCCACGCCGGGTTCTAGCCCGAACCAGAGCCCCCGGGGCCAACAGCCGAGCCTGGGCCATCGCGGTCGCACGGCCGGAGCACACGCCCCACCGCACGACCGCGATGTCTCACTTGGCCGGGTCGACCAGCAGATGCGGTGTGATCTCGATCACGAGCTCGCGCTTGGTGGTGACGATGTTCTCGTGCCGGAACAGCTTTCCGAGCAGCGGGATGTCGCCGAGCAACGGCACTTTGCTGACCGTCACGGTGCGCTCGTCATCGAGCAGGCCGCCGATGAGCACCGTGGCGCCGTCCTTCAACCGCACGGTCGTCTCGGCCTGGCGGGTCGACACCACGGGCAGGTCGGCGGAGGCGCCGCGGAACCCGGTCACCGAGCTGACCTCGGGGCGGACGTGCACCGTGATGTAGCCGTCGGCGTTGATGAGCGGCGTGATCGCGAGCTTGATGCCGACTTCCTCGTGCTGGACGCTCGAGGTCGGGGCGGCAGCACCCCCGGCGAACACGGTCTGGCCGGTGACGTACGGGATCCGTTGTCCGGACAGCATGGTGGCTTCCTTGCCGTTCAGCGTGACCAGCTTCGGGCTCGCGAGCAGCTTGGCGTTTCCCTCATGGATGAGCATGTCGACGAACGTGCGGAACACCTTGGGCAGGCGGCTGAAGTCCCCGAGCTTCCAGATATCGTTGGTGCCACGAGTTCCGGGCACGATCTCACCCGTCTTGAGGCCGCCCGGTTCCTCCAGGTTGCCGCCCTCGAACGTCACCGAACCATTGCCCTCGATGAACGTCATGCCCTGACGGTTCAGCAGGTCCCAGTCGATGCCGAGTTTCTTGAGCCCGTCCGAACTGACTTCGACGATGCGGGCTTCGATCATGACCTGGCGCGCGGGTTGGTCCAACTGCGCCACGATGGTCAGCATCTCGGCGATGACGCGCGGCGAGGTCACGACGATCAGCCGGTTGCCGCCGCGGTCGACCTGGATGTTCTCGGTCAGGCCTTTCAATGCGGCCTGCACGTCGATGGCGTCGGCGTACTTGAGCGTCAGCAGGTAACTCGACAGCCCGGTCTCGTCGCGCAATGACTTGGCATCGGCCACCAGCACGGAGTTGCCGATGCGCTCGTACGCCAGTCCGGCGGCGCGCACGACCAGGTTCACCGCCTGTTCGACCGGGACGTCCTTCAAGTGGATGGTGATCTTGCCAGCGGTCACGCCCGGGCCGGTGACGATGTTGAGGTCACCCTTCTCGGCCAGGATCTTGAGCACCGCGGGCAGGTAGGCGTCGTCGGCATCGAGGCTGATGAGCCGGTCGAGTCCATTGGCCGCGAGCGCCGGCTGGTTGGGGACGCACAGCAGTACCGCGAGCACGGCGAGCAGGAACATTCGGGGCAAAAGTCGGTTCACGTCTATTCTCCCGGGTTGCGTCGACTCAGCACGACATCCTCGACTCCGCGGCGCAGGGTGACCTGATCGCGGCTGATGCTCACCACCTGGAACTCATCGAACAATCCGCCGGGCCGCACGGTCCACTCGCGGTCCTTCCAACGCACCAGCGCGCGTGGATCATTGTCCCACAGGATCGCGGTCAGCACGGGCACCGGCAGCACAACCGGGACGACGACCTTGGGACGAGGCGGGGGCGGGGGATCGTCGCCGTCGCCATCGCCATCCGGGCGGCCGAACTGGAACGGGTCCTGCAGATCCTCGAGCGTGAAGTGCGGGTCGTGCCGGTCGATCGCGCGATTGACCGATTCATACGCGGGCGGAACCGCGGCGCGGGGCACTTCGCTTCGCCAGCCGAATGCACCGGTGACGCCGAGCGCGCCCAGTGTCTGCACAACAGCGACGGCGAGCACGCCGATCGCGACGAGCGGAGAGACCCAGCTGCGGGGATCGCGGTTCATGGCTGGACGACTCCCCGTTTGAGGAGCACGCGCGCCACCCAGATCTCGGCGTCGAGCTGATTGCCATCTAGCGGCAGCAGCGACAGGCGCTCGATCCGGTAGAGCGAATGCTCTTCGGCGAGATCGTCGAGCAGCTCGACGAACTGCTCGTACCGGCAGTGCAGTCTCAAATGCGCGCGAACCTCCAGCGTCGACGGGGTCTGGGTCGCGACGCCGGGCTCCGAGGCGGCCACGTCGATGCCGCACTCGACCGCGGTTTCGGACAACCGGCGCACGAGATCCGTGGCGAGGAAGCCCGACTGGCTCAAACGGTCGGCATCCGCGGCCGCGACCGAGTTGCGGCGCAGCAGGTCGGTGACACGAGGGGGGAGCGGAGCCGCGGCCAAACGCGGGTCGAGTGATGCGCCGATGTCTCCCGCGTCGGCGAGCTGGCGCTGATAGCGTTCCGCGAGCGGTCGGAAGCCGAACGAATGCACGAGCGCGAACAGCGTCAGCACGAGCAATGAGACGAGCGCGGGCCAGAACCGCCGCAGCGGCGACAAGGTCCCCGGAGCGGTCTTCACTTGCACTCCACCTGGAACTCGGAGTCGTCGCTGTCCTCGCGCGAACGCGTCGAGACCAGGCGCACGCTGCGGAAGTTGGCGGCGAACAACGAGTCCTTGGCGATGATGGCAACGAAATCGGTCACGCTCGCCATGCGGTCGCGGCGTGCGCCGACGTGCAGGAGGCCGTACAGCACCAGCTTGCGCTCACCGCCCGCGACGCCGTCGGGATTGAACTGGATCGACGTCATGCGGGTGCCGTTCGGCAGCAGGCGCGGCAGGCGACCAAGCAGATCGCGCCAGCGGCCGGCGTCCGCCACCCACGGTTCGACCATCGCGGCTTCGGTCGGACCGGCGATCCAATCCGCGCCGCCGACCTGCAGCGAGTGCTGGCGGCTGATCTGGCGCTCGAGTTGTCTGGTGCGGGTGCTGAGCTCGGCGCAGTTGAGTCCGTACAGTCCGAGCAACACCCCGAGCCCGCCGAAGTACCCGAGCCAGACGCCCAGCCCGATGGCACGGCGGCGCGCCTCGGCACGTTCTTTCCGGAATGCCTCCCGGCGGAAGTTCATCTGGAACAGAGTGTTCACGCCGCCCTCAGTGCCAGGCCGAACGCCTGCGCGAACTGCGGGCCGCCGGCCTGGATGAGCACGCCGCGGTCGTTGGAATCGAACGGCGAGAAGGTCCGTGTCGGAATGCCAAGGACCTCGCCGATCCGTTCGGCGAATCCCGCGAGCCGGGCGGTCCCGCCCGTGACGTGCATGGTCAGAGCGGCGGGCAGCGGAGCGAGCGTGCCGTAGTATGCCAGCGAGCGGCGTACTTCTTCGCCCAGACTCCCGACCGCGTCACGCGCGGCCGCCGACTCGGGGCCGTCGTTCGTGAGTGAAGCCCCGCCGTCGAGCTTCCAGGCATCGGCGCGTTCGAGCGAGCCGCCGTGGACTGTGGCGATCGCCTGCGTGAGCAGCTGCCCGCCCCAATCGAGCCGGCGCGAGAAATACGGCAGCCCCTTCAGCCGGAGCGAGAGCCAGGTGTCGCGGTGTCCGACGTCGAGCAGCGCGTGTCCTTCGTCCGCCGAGCTGTCGCGCGGCAGCGACTGCGCGAGGGCGTTGGCGAGTGCGAGCGGTGCGGCATCGACGATGTCGGCCTCGACTCCGAGTTCGCGCAGCGGGGCCAGGCAGCGCTCGAGGCGTTGCTGCGACACCGTGGCAAGCAGCACGTCGATGCGGCGCTCGGACGAAAGCCGGGCGAGCACCTGATGGTCGAGCACCATCGTCGTGAGATCGAACGGCAGGTGCTTGCGTGCCTCGAAGCGCAGCGCCCCGGCGATCTCGGCATCGTCCATGAGCGGCAGCGAGAGCTGCTTGACGATGACGTCGGGCCCGGAGACGCCGATCGAGATGCCGCGGAACGACCGCGGCGATTCCTGGATGCGCGTCATGCAGTCGTCGATGAGTCCGGCGAGGATGGCCGGTGCGGGCGGTTCGTCGCCCGCGAGTGCGCGCGGGATGGCGGCCTCGGCATAGCGGCCGCGCGATGAGCCGGGCTGCAGCGCCACAAGCTTCACACTATGCGTGCCGATGTCCAGTCCCGCCCAAGGTCGGGCGCCCATCCCCAGCTTCATCATGCGAGGGTCACGGCAGGCGGGTTTCTTTCCAGCTGGCCCCGGAAAACGCGAACGAGCTGCCGCTGCCGCCCACGATCGCGGGCAGCGCACCTTGCGACAGGAGATCATCGGCGATGGCATTCATGGTGGTCGGGTGGATCAATCGGAACGAGAAACCCGAGTTCGGCCCCATGAGCTCGATGTCTCCGCCAGCGAGAAGCGTCAGTGCCTCCGCATCCTGGCTGAGTGAAGCACTGTGGTCATGCGTGATGGACAGATCCCCCTGGGTGACCAGGAACACCTTGCTGTTCTGGGGAGACACGATGTCCAGCCCACCTTCGAACCAGATGCCCCTGCCCTCGTGCCCGGGCTCGCGGCCATTGGCCTTGGCGACGATGACCAGAGTGCCAGCGTTGTTATTCTCCGCATGGATCGTCACCGCACGCAGGAAGCAGATGCCGTCCGGGATGACCCAGATGCATTTGCCGCGCACGGTGATATCGACCCGCTTGTCGAGGAAGAAGCCGTACTGGTCCCCTTCGGGATCGCTCGTGTTCTCGGCCTCGCTCGGCGTGGGGAACGAGTAATACCGGGGCGATGTGGTCGTGTTGGTCAGCTTCAGGATGTAGTCGTTGTTGCCGCCGCCGCTCCCGGTGTCGAAGTCCGTGCCATTGCTAGGGCCGAAGAGCGTTCCGGCGAGCTTGGTGTCCACGAAGGCATCTGCGAGCGGTACCGGTGGCTGCGTGATATCCAGCGGACGCCCCGTGGACCAGTTCACCTGCGAGGTCCATGCCGTATCCGAGGGCCACTGAACTCGCTGCCACACCTTCCCCTGCAGTTCGACGTTCCGCATGCTCGTGTTCGCCGTGGAGTAGCTCAAGCCGAGCCCACAGGTGACGAGGTCGTGGTACGGGTTCTTCAAGAGTCGCGGCACGAACTTGGACTCGACCGTGCGCTCCTCGCTGCCGGCCCGGCCCGCGACCACCAGGAACAGGTCCCGGTCCCAGCGCACGGGGCCCCGGGAGGTCGTGTCGCCGGGGTTCACGGAGTTCGCCTGGTAGGCGATCACGCGGGTGATGCCGAACTGGCCCACGGCATACTGGGAGTCCTCGAGTCGGGAGCTGTTCGCTGCCAGCAGTGCCCGCACCAGCTCCAGCCCGCTCTCGGAGTTGTGCAGCGACTGCTCGCGCGACACCGAGGCGTGGAAGAACTGGCCCTCGTAGCTCGACAGCGAGAACAGCGACAGCCCGAGGATGGTGAGCGCGAGCATGAACATGATGACACCGACCAGGATGAAGCCGCCGGTTTCCGGAGCGTCGATGGGGCGGGGGGCGCGCGTCATGGGTTCTTGAGGACCGCGTAGGCGGTGGAGTTCTTCATCACCGCGTAGGCGCTCGACTCGACGGCGTCACCGCTCGCGGTGCGGAGTCTCAGGTCCGCCCGCACCGCCACGCCCGAACTGTTGATCTGGAAGCGTTCGACATGCGACACGATCATCGGGCCGGAGGCTGGGTCGTTCACACTGATGCCCGAATACAGCAGCGAATCGCCAGCGTTCCACCAGAAGCAGTAGTAAGGCGTCGTATCGGTGGCTCTCCTGTACAAGGCGAGATACTGGTGGAGCGAGTCAGGGGACAGGCTCTGCGCTGCATACGCCGACTTGCGGACACTGTCTCGGATCGCGGCGGTGACGAGCGAGGCCTCGCGTTGGGTGATGGCCTGGGTCGAGGCATCGAGCCACAGGCCCTGGCTGGAAAGATAGAAACCGACCATCCCGGCCATGATCATCGTACCGAGGATCATGACAACCGCGACTTCGGTGAGCGTCATGCCGCGCTCGTTGGCGTGCGGAGAAGTCATAACTGCCACAGCCGTTCGAGCGACACGGAATCGGTGCGCGCTTCGGATTGCCATCGCACCGTCATGATGACGCGCTTCAGGTTGGCCGTGCCCGGCAGGTGTGGCTCGTCGAATGCGGCCACATGCCAGTACGAACTGCCGACCGTGGCGCCTTCATAGCGGAACGGCGTCAGCATCGCGGCATAGCCGATCGCCAGCACCGGGTCGTTGTCCGGCCGGAGTGTCAGCGCCTCGAGTTGCGCCTGAGCCTCACCCAGCGCCGCACGGGCCACTTCATAGCGATTGACCATGCCGCGGCCGACCCCGAAGGAATACGCCAGGCCGAGCACGGCGATCACGGAGATCGTCGCGGCGGTCAGCGCTTCCATCAAGGAGAATCCGCGTTCGTCGAGCATGGTATCACCGTGAAGCCGACAGCCCGCGCCGCTGGGCGACGCGGGCCGTGGATCGCTGAGGGGTGGAGCGGGAAGGGATGCGGGTCGCTAGTTCTCGGTCCAGGCGGGCTGCCCGGTGCGCGTGTAGACCAACTGCACGCTGCGTCCGGCGGTCGGCGTGCCAGACCGGCCGGTCGCCAGCACCGTGAAGCCGGCGAGGTCTCCGTTGCTGACCGCGATGTTCCAGTTGGTGAGCGCATCGGTGAGATCGCAGTTGAGCAACTGGCCCGTGGCGTTCGGGACGAACGTCTCGCTCGCCACGTACGTGCCCTTGACCTGGTAGTACGTTTGCTGTGCCGTGATGACCGCGCCGATGGCAGCCTTGGCTTCGGTGCGCTGCGCGTCCTTCACGTAGTTCACGTACAGCGGCACGGCGACAGCCGCGAGGATCGCGACGATCACGATGACGACCATGAGCTCCATCAGTGTGAAGCCCCGTTCTGTTTTCCGCATGACCACTTCCTCCTGAATGTCGGCCGATCCCCCAACAGGTCTCGCGCACTTGCACGAGGCCCCTCCCCATGGCGTCCCGTCGCTGGCCAGTCGACGGTCCACCGGCCCCTCCCACTAGGGGCTGAGCATACCCGCTCGCATCGCGTGGCCGAGGTTGAAGATGGGCAGGTAGAGCGCCACCAGCATGAGCGCGATGACCAACCCCAGCAACACGATCGCAACGGGTTCCACCAGCGACGACAGTCCCTCGACCTTGGCGGTCACCCGCTGTTCGTAGAAGTCCGCCGTGCGCAACAACATCTCGTCCAGGCGGCCGGTCTCTTCGCCGGTCGCCGTCATCTGGATCAGCATGTCCGGGAACGCTCCGGTCTCCGCCATCGCGCGCGACAGCGAAGCGCCGGCCTCGACCTGTTCGCGCACGTCATCGATGCCCTTGGCGACCATCTTGTTTCCCGGCACCGGCCGCAACACGCGCAGCGCATACAGGATGTTCGTGCCGCTGCCGACCAGGATGCCGAGGGTGCGAGCATAGCGCGTCATCGCGTACATCTGCACCAGCGATCCGAACAGCGGTACCTTGAACTTCATCCCGTCCCAGCGGATGCGGCCGTTCTCGGTGCGCAGCCACGCCGACAGCGCCGACAGGCCGAGGATGGCCAGCAGGATCACCGCGAGCGCGTTGTGGGTGAGCGCCTGACTGATGGCGAGCAGCAGCCGGGTCGGGGCCGGCAGCTGCACCCGGAAACGCCCGTAGATGTCGGCGAACATCGGGATGATCTTGAAGAACATGGCCAGCAGCACACCGCCGGCGAACGTCAGGATGAACGTCGGGTAACGCAGCGCGGCTTCGACCTTCAAGCGCAGCAGTTCGGCGCGCTCGAGATAGCCGGCTGTCTGTTCGAGCACCGTGTCGAGCGAACCCGAGACCTCGCCGGTCTGTACCAGGCTCACGAACACCTCGCCGAACGCCTCGGGGTGCGAAGCGAGCGCGGTGGCGAGCGATTCGCCCTTCTGCACGTCGTCGCCGACAAGATCGAGGATCCGGGCCAGCCGCTTGTCGTGGTGATCGCGCCCGATGGAACGCAGTGCGCGCACCAACGGCAGGCCGGCCGACATCATGGTGGACAACTGGCGGGCGAACAGTGCGACCGCCCCGGGCTCGATCCGCCGGCGCAGCACGACGCCGAACATGTGCGGGGCCGCGGCTTCGGATGCGGCACGCGCGGCGCGTGCCGTGGCGGAGGCCGCACCGTTGTTCATGGTGCGCGGCTCGATGAGCACGGGCGTGAGCTGCATCTGCGACAGTGCTCGCAGCACCTCGTCTTCCGACGAGGCCACCTCGATGCCCTCATGGGCACGACCGGAAAGGTCGCGGGCGCGATAGAAGAAGCTTGGCATCAGTCGGCGTCTCCGAGTGTCGCGGTGCGCACCTCATCCAGCGTGGTGATGCCGTCGATGACCTTGCGAATGCCGGCCTTGCGCAGTGTGACGAAGCCGTCGGCGAGCGCGCGCTTCTTGATCTCGTCCTCGTTGGCGCCGTCCAGGACGAGCCGGCGGATGGGGCGCGTCATTTCGAGCACCTCGAACAGCGCGACGCGGCCGGCGTAACCGGTCTGCTTGCACGCCATGCAGCCGCGCCCGCGCGGCACGGGCCGGCCGCGCAGCAGCTCGGCGTCGGCGCCGAACGCCGCCAACTGCTCGGGCTCCGGCAGCACGAGTTCCTTGCAGCGCTCACACACGCGGCGCACCAGGCGCTGCGCCATCACCAGCGACATGGCCGAGCCGACCAGATAGCGCGGCACGCCCATGTCGACGAGCCGGGTCAGCGTGCCGGGCGCGTCGTTCGCGTGCACGGTCGAGAACACCAAGTGGCCGGTGAGCGCGCTCTTCACCGCGATATCGGCCGTGTCGGCGTCGCGGATCTCGCCGACCATGATGACGTCAGGATCCTGACGCAGGATCGAGCGCAGCGCGCGCGCGAACGTCATGCCGACCTTCTGGTTGGCATGCACCTGCGAGACATTCTCGATGTGGTACTCGATCGGGTCTTCGACGGTGACCAGATTGCGGTGCACGCTCTTGATGTCCTGGAGCGCCGAATACAGCGTCGTGGTCTTGCCCGAGCCCGTGGGGCCCGAGATCAGGATCATGCCGTAGGGCTGGCGGATGGCCTTGGCGAACGCATCGAGCGTCGCGCCCTCCAAGCCAAGGTTGTCGACACGGCGTTCGAACGCGCTCTTGTCGAACAGTCGCATGACGACCTTCTCGCCGTGCGAGGTCGGCAGCGTCGAGATGCGCAGGTCGACCTCGCGGCCGGGCAGGTGCACGGTCAGCCGTCCATCCTGCGGCAGCAGCCGGATGGCGATGTCCAGGTCCGCCAGCACCTTGATGCGCGAGATGATCGCCATCTGCAGATGCTTGGGTGGCTTCATGACCTCGTGCAGCACGCCATCGATGCGGAATCGAACGGTGACGCGGTCGCGCGCCGGTTCGACATGGATGTCGGAGGCGCGCGCGTCGATGGCTTCGGCGATCATCAGGTTGACGAGCCGGACGACCGGCGCGTCCTCGACCTGCTGGCGCAGGGCGGCGAGGTCGACCTCGACGTCTTCCGATGCCGCGGTGGTGACGCTGAGCTTGTCGAGGATCTGCCCCAGGTGCTCGGTGGTGCGCAGCTCGGAGTAGAACTGGTCGATGGCCTCGTTCAACTCGGACGGCTGCGCGACCCAGACTTGCAGCGAGCAGCCGGTGAGCGCGCGCAGGTGGTCCAGCGACAGCACGTCGAGCGGATCGCTGACGGCGATCTCGAGCACATCTCCGGTGCGTGCCAGCGGCAGTAGTTGCGCCTCACGCGCGAGGTGCTCGGGCACCAGCGCGACCGCATCACGGCTCGCCGACGTGAGCTTCTCGGCGTCGGCGATGGGCAGCGTGAACTGGTACGACAGCGCTTCGACCAGCCGTGCTTCGGACAGGTAGCCGAGCCGCACCAGTGCTTGTCCCAGGCGCTCGCGCGGGTCGGTGCGCGCGTGCAGCGCATGCTCGACCTGGGGCAGCGTGAGCCCGGCACGTTCGATCAGCAGGTCGCCGAGCCGGCGCGCTGCGAAGCGGGTGGCGGTGCTCATGGGTGGGGGACTCCGTAAGGTCGTGTGGGAATCGAGACTCGCCACCGTGAATCGGCGCGAGCGCAGGTCCTCCCGAACGATCGCGCGTGCGTGATCGTGCCGGACGGGGGGGCCAAAGGATAGGTGATCGGAAGTGCCATAGCGTGGGGCGCAGCGCCTGGTGCGTCGTGGGAGGAACCCTGCGAGCGGTGGTGCGGGGAACGCGGCGGCTCGGGTCGCGAGCGGTGCCACGGAGGTGCGTGTTCCGCCGTACGGTTCCATCCGGCGGGCGGCCATTCTGAGGAGTGTGCAGTCCGACTGCACGGCCGTGAAGCAACGTGAAAACCGTAAGGTAAATCATACGGAGCCACGCCCGATCGCGTCAACGGTTGGCGTGTTCCGACGGGTGAGTTTATTCGCCCAAAGCATGACGTGATGCCAGTTCGCAACGAGGGAGCCACATGAAGTTCACCCCGGTATGACGAAGTTCAGTCCGGTGCTGCTTCGGAGGCTCCCGCTCTGATTGCACCGCCGGGATTGCATCCTGCACGCCCGAGTGACTCCAAGTCCCGAACTCCCGCCGGGGCACGCCTGCTGGCCACCCGCACAGGGTGCGGCAGGGAGCGCACTTAGCCGCGCGATGTTGGAGTTCACAAGAGCTGTCGTGCGGTGGGCACAACCGGTGCTCATTCCGGGCCCGCGCGCGCGGCGCACGACTCTCAGGAGTCCGCCGTGCGCGAGCCGTTGCGCCCGGGCTGCCGGGGTCACGGCGAGTATCCGGGCCCGCTCCGCGTTCGGCCCACACACGCGATCCACACTTCCCGCCACCCATCTCGCGGCTCCGTGTCGTCGGAGGAACAAGGATGTCTCATCGCGTCCGTCGCAACCCGGGGCAGCGACCGGCCGAGTCGCTTGCGCCGCTCACTCTGGCGCTGCTACTCCCGTTGCTCGCCAGCGCAGTCGTGCTGTTGCCCGTCCGCAGCGCGAGTGCACAGGTCGGCGAGACGACGGTGACGTTGCACTGGACCGCGCCCGGGGACGACAGCCTGACCGGTCGGGCCACGCGCTACGACCTGCGCTGGGCCTCGTCGCCGATCACCACGTCGCAGGCGTTCTCACTGGCCACGCCGGTCATCACGGTGCCGTCGCCACAGATCGCCGGCACGGACGAGTCGGCGACCGCATCCGGGCTGACGCCGGCGACCACCTATTGGTTCGCGCTGCGCACGTTCGATGAAGTGGGCAATGCCTCGATCCTGTCGAACGCGGCCACCGCGACCACGCTGGCGTCGAGCGACGTGCTGCGTCCCGCGCCCGTGACGCTGGCACTCGCGGGCTCGACGTCGAGCTCGGTCACGCTGAGCTGGGCCGATTCGGGCGATGACAGCCTGAGCGGGAATGCCACCGCCACGGAGTTGCGCTGGTTCACCGCACCGATCACGGAGTCCAACTGGGCGCAGGCCACGGTCGTTTTCGGCGTGCCCGCACCAGGCGCGCCTGGTGCGCCGCACACGCTGCCGGTCAACGGACTCGATCGCACGCGTGACCTGTGGTTCGCGGCGCGCGCGCGTGACGACGTCAATCGTGTCTCGGGGCTCGACGCTTCGCTGCAAGTGCCGCCCCTGCTGGATACCGCGCCGCCAGCGGCTCCGGCCGGCCTGAACGCGGCGGTGGTCGCCGGTAGCGACGTGCGCGTGCAATGGATCGCCAACGCCGAAGCCGATCTGGCGGGCTACCACGTTTATCGTTCGCCCTCGGCGAGCGCGGTGTACGCGCGCGTGAATCCGACCCTCGTCAACACGAACCTGTACATCGACGCGAGCGCGCCCGACAGCGTGGCACTGTGGTATGCCGTGAGCGCGGTGGATGCCACCGGCAACGAAAGCGCGCGCAGCGCACCGTTCCGTGTGTACCTGCATGGCGGCGACATCGTGTCGTGGAACCTGAGCGCGCCCTATCCGAACCCGAGCACCGTCGGCGCCAGTGTCACGCTACCGATCGACGTGCCGGCGGCAGGGCCGTACGACGCCACGCTCGAGATCCAGGACGCCGCCGGCCAGCATGTGCGCACGCTTCAGATCTCCGGTGCATCGCCGGGCCCGATGAGCGTGACGTGGGACGGGCTTAACGACACCGGTCGAGCGACCGCGCCCGGCATGTATCGCGCCTGGCTGCGTGCCGGCGATCGCCGGCCACTCGTGCGCATCGTGAGGAAGCCATGAGCGCGGATGCCATGAGCGCGGATGCCATGCGCGCGGCGCGTCGTGGCATCGCGCTTGTCATTCTGCTCGCGTTCGCGGGCCGCGCGCGCGCTGGCGGCGACGCCGCGGGGACGGCGGCCGGCAGGTTCCTGAGCGTAGGTGCGGGTGCCTCGGTGCTGTCGATGTCCGGCGCCACGCTCCC
>JANNWR010000038.1:0-1957 GCA_031408715.1 bacterium | reverse complement strand
CTGACGGTAGTAGCCCATGCTCATGCGCTTGGGGGAGGTGACCTCGCCCTCGTCCGGGGATTCCTCACCGGTGATCATGCGGAACACGGTCGTCTTGCCGGCACCATTCGGCCCCACCAGCCCGGCCTTCTCGCCGGCGTTGAGCTGGAACGAGGTCTCCACGAATAGCACCTGCCTGCCGTATTGCTTGCTGACATTGACGAAGTTGATCATCGCGGAGGTGCCGATCCTGCACAGTTGAAGGGGACGACTGGGGGAGGGGGCAACGGGAGCATGCGCTCCAGAAGGGTCGAGGACTCTATCAGGTCGCGCGGCTCCGTCCCACCCGAAGAGCCGCCCGAGCGGCCTGGTCCGGCGCTCCCGGCCCGCCCTCGACCGCTGGTGTTTTTGGCATTGTCCGATCGTACTGCAAGCAGCTAACCTCGATTGTCGCCGTTCTTGCCGCATCCACCAGTCTTCCGACCGGGAGAGCCGCTTCTGCTCCCGGTCCACTCAGGGGGCGCTCCCGATGACGTCGCGCCGTACGCTGGGCCGCTTCGCGGCCACCTCGCTCTTGCTCCTCGCATTCGCCTGCACGGCTGCCTTCGCGGGGCCGCGAGCGGAACTCGACGTCAGCGCCAGCCTGCGCCCTTCCGCCTCGACGCGCGCTCTGGCTGCGCGCGCGCGCGTCAACAGCTCGCTGCTCCAACTGGCGACTCCCGCCGGCTTCGACGAGCGCTACGAGGTCCCGACATTCCTGTGGGCGGACCGCACGGCCGGCAGCCGCACGCGAGCGTTCGCCGGCCGCGCCGTCAAGCCGAGCGCCGAAGCCGCCGCCCGGCAGCACCTGAACATGATCGCCGGCTTCTACCGCCTGCAGGCCGCCGACGTCGCCGAGGCACCACTGCGCTATCTCCATGACACCGGTCGCGGCGGAGTCATCGCGACGTTCACGCAGCAGGTCGCCGGTGTCGATGTGTTCCGCGACGAAGTCAAGGTGCTCATGGACCGCGAACTGTCGCTGGTCGCCGTGTCCGGTTACATCCCGAGCCGCGAACTGATCGCCCGCAGCGGCGCTCCCGTGTTCAAGCTGGATCCCGATGCCGCGTTGCAGGCCGCCCTTGACGACTTCTCTGGGAGCGTCACGAATGCCAAGGGCCTCCAGCCCACCCAGACGTCCGAGGGTGGCTACCTCCACTATGATGTCTCTGCCGCGACAGCGGGGCTTCCTGAAGGTGTCCAGCCGGGCGAGGGTGTGCGCGTGAAGCGCACGCTGTTCCACCTGCCGGACGCGCTGGTGCCCGCTTACTATGTCGAGCTGATGGCCCCGGACCAGGCCTACTCCTACGTGGTCGATGCCACCGACGGCCACTTGCTGTTCCGCCATGACATCATGGCCTTCGACAACTTCAGCTATCGCGCCTGGGTCGAGGCCCCCGGCGTGGGCCTGCCGCACGACGGCCCGCAGGGCACGAGCCCGACGCCGCACCCGACCGGGCTTCCGGACAACTTCGCGCCGGCGTTCATCGCACCGGTGCTGCGCACGCTGCAGAACGGTCCGATCTCGACGAACGATCCGTGGCTCGCCCCGGGTTCGACGGTGACCACGGGCAACAACGTCGATGCCTATGCCGACCTGGTGACGCCGGACGGCTTCTCGGCGGGGGACCTGCGGGCCACCACGACGAGCGCGAACACGTTCGACCGCACCTACGACGTCAACCAGGCTCCGACCGTGAGCAATGACCAGCGCATGGCGGCGATCACGCAGCTGTTCTACAACAACAACTTCTTCCACGACTGGTACTACGACTCGGGCTTCAACGAAGCTTCCGGTAACGGCCAGACGAACAACTTCGGCCGCGGCGGTCTGGGTAACGATGCCATGCGATCCGAGGCACAGGACTTCGGCGGCACCAACAACGCCAACATGAGCACGCCGGCCGACGGTGCACCGGGCCGCATGCAGATGTACCTG
>JANNWR010000037.1:0-4476 GCA_031408715.1 bacterium | reverse complement strand
CGCGCGGCGCGAAGGCCGAGGTGGCGCTCGTCGGCCGGGGCGCGGACGCCGGACGGGGCGCGAAGGCCGGAGTCGCCGGCATCGATCGAGGCGCGGCCGCGGGCCGCGGCGCGAACGCTGAAGCCGGAGCCGTCGGGCGTGGCGCGGACGCAGGTCTGACAGCCGGGCGCGACTCTGGCAACGGTGCAGGAGCAGGACGCGGCGCCGGTGTGGCTCGCGACATCGGCGTCGCGATCGCCGGCCGCGCCGGAGCAGAACCGAGAGCAGCGCCGGGGCGCATCGTCGTGGGAGGCTGCATCGCAGGTGCGCTCATGGCGGGCGCCACCGCACTCGCAGGCGCGCCTGCGACCAGGACGGCTGGCGGCGCGGTCACGGCGGTCGCGGTCGGCGCGTTCCCGGTGCCGAGCCGCGCCAGGACGGCCTTGCACGCGGCGCGCAGCGTCTCGGACACGCCCACCCCGGTGGACGCCACGGCTTCGAACTCGGGGCAGTTGTGCAGGTTGAGCGCCTTCTTCAGGCGCTCGACCGGGATCGTCAAGGGCAGGTCGCGCTTGTTCCACTGGAACACCCACGGGATGCGGCTCAACGCGGGACCCGAGAGCCCGAGCGTGCGCAGGTGCTCGTTCAGGTCGGCCAGCGACTCGCGGTTGGCGGCTTCACGCGACGGGTGCGAGTCGGCCACGAACACCAGGCCATCCACACCCTGCAGCACCGCGCGCCGTGACAGCTTGTAGTAGACCTGCCCGGGCACCGTATAGAGGTGAAAGCGGGTCAGAAAGCCGTTCACCTGTCCCAGATCGATGGGCAGGAAGTCGAAGAATAGCGTGCGTTCCTGATCGGTGGCGATCGAGATCATCTTGCCGCATCGCTCGGGCGGCAGCTTGTCGTGCAGCGAGCGCAGGTTCGTGGTCTTGCCACAGAGGCCGGGCCCGTAATACACGATCTTGAAGTGGATCTCGTGCGTCCGGTGGTTGATGAGCGCCAAGGTGCAATGCCTCCGGACGGCCGGTTGGCTTACTCGCCGAACAGTGCGTCGAGCTCGCTGGAGGCCGCGGCGGCGAACTCCGGGGCCGCTTCGAAGGCCTGCTCGGGTGATTCGGCGATGCCGACCTTCTCGAACAGCGCGCGGAACACCTGATCGAGCGTCTCGGCGCCACGGCGCGAACGGATACGCACCAGCCCCAGCGTGCTGCGCTTGTCGAACACCACCGACAGGATGACCCGGTCAGCGAGCAGGCGCGAGTACACCGAACGCGAACGGCCCTCGTTGACCACCGCGTCCACCGTGGTCTCACCCAGCAACTGGGCGAGCTCGGCGTTCGCCGTGAAGTCGGCCGCTGCCAGGCTCGCGAACGAGGTCACATCGAAGTCGTCCACCCGGCCGGCCGAGGTGATGATCTGCCCCGAGCGGTCGATCAGGTGAGCCGACAGCGCGTTCGTGCGCTGCAGCAGCTCGTCGAGCACGTTGTCGATGAGCTGGAAGTCATTTTCGAACAAGGTCCACTGCGGCATGACGCTCCCCCGCACGACGGCGGATCTGCGACGCCAAAGATGAAGGAACCCTGCGGCACGTCCATGTTCCCGAGCGGAGTGGTACCACGGCGCAAGCCGTTCCGACAAGCGGAGTTTGGCGGGTGCAGTCGGGCCTCGGACCCGCGCCGCCGGATTCGGGAAGTCCTGCCGGGTGCAGAGGTCGCAGCCCGACTTCCGTCCCCATGACCGCCGGCACTTTTCAGCGCCGGCGGCGGACGCGTACTGTCTGGCTCCCCGGTCCCATCCATTCGAGCGAAAGAACACTCCGAACCGTGCACAACCCGACCTCGTTGCGCCCACTCAGAGTTCACGCACACGGCTGGTACGCACTCATCCTGCTCCTGCTGCTCGCTTGCCCTGCACATGCCGCCACGATCTCCGGCTTCGTCCGGGCGGCCGAGAGCGGCGAAGCACTGCCGTACGCCAGCGTCGAAGTGCCGGGCTTGAAGCGCGGCACGCTCACCAACGCCTCGGGCTTCTACGTGGTCACGGGACTCGCAGCAGGCTCGCACGAGTTCTCGTTCGCCTGCCTCGGCTACCGCGCGGAGGCACGTACGGTGACGCTTGTCGAGGCGGAAGAGCTCACGCTGACTTTGGAACTGGTTGTCGCCCCGCAGACCATCGAGGGTGTCGAGGTGAAGCCCGACCGCTCCCGCTCGGCCGTGGAGTCCGGCAAGCTGCGGATGGACACTGCGGACCTCACGCGCACGCCGGCCGCTGTGGAGGCCGACGTGTTCCGGGCCGTGCAGACACTGCCGGGCGTGAGCACGCTGTCTGACTTCTCGGCCGGGCTCTACGTGCGCGGCGGCAGCCCCGACCAGAACCTGATCCTGCTCGACGAGATCGACGTCTACAACCCCAACCACCTGTTCGGGTTCTTCAGCACGTTCAACGTCGATGCCGTGAAGACGGTCGAACTGCAGAAATCGGGCTACCCGGCCCGCTACGGCGGCCGGCTGTCGAGCCTGCTCGACGTGCACAATCGCGACGGCAATCGCAAGCAGTTCCAGGGCACCGCCCATGCCAGTGTCATCGCCTCGAGCACCACACTCGAGGGCCCGTGGTCGCACGGCTCGTGGCTGGTGTCGGGCCGGCACACCTACCTGGAGACGCTCGCCCGCGCCGTGAAGATCGATCTGCCGTACCACTTTTACGACGTGCAGTCGCGCTTCAACTTCGATCCCGGCGTCAAAGACCGCCTGAGTCTGAGCCTTTATACCGGCCGCGACGTGCTCGATTGGGACAAGGCCGCACTCGACATCAAGCTCGACTGGGGCAATCGCACGTGGAGCTCGCAATGGACGCACGTCCTCAACTCGCGTCTGTTCTCGCGCACGATCGTCGGCCACAGCCTGTTCGACTCGCGCACGGCCGCCGAATTCAGCGACTTCGGGTTCCGCTCCACGAACCGCGTCGAGGACCTGGCGTTCAAGCAGAACCTGTCGTGGGAAGTTTCGGCCGCACATCACGTCGAGAGCGGCGCCGAGTTGAAGGCGCTCGACTTCCACTTCCGGAGCGCCGTGGGTGACGCCGATCCGCTCGAGTTCCGCTACCGCGGTACGTACGGCGCGCTGTATGCGCAGGACACCTGGCGCATCGACGACCGCTGGCGCCTGCACGCCGGGCTCCGCGCCGACCACTACGACAAGGGCCGCTACTGGCGCATGGATCCGCGCTTCACGCTCGAGCGCGCGATGGGTGCGCACACCCGCGTTCACGCGACCTACGGGCGCTACCACCAGTTCCTGAATCTCGTGGCCCAGGAAGGTGCGACGTTCGCCGACCAATGGTTCCCCGTCGATGCCACACTCGCGCCAGGGCAGGCCGATCACTACGTGGTGGGTGCCGAGTTCGGGCCGTTCGAGTCGTTCGACCTGAGCGTGGAACTTTACGCCAAGCCTTACCGAAACGTGGTCGAGTACAGCGCCGAGTTCCAGCGTTCGCTCGCCGACCCGAACGCCACCATGAGCCAGGTGTTCGACTCCGGCACCGGGCTGTCGCGGGGTGCCGACCTGTATCTGCGCAATCGCGGCCGCCACTGGCAGGGTTGGTGGGGATACTCGTTCGGCAACGCCACCCGCAAGCTGGCGGCGATCGAGAGCGGGCGCGAGTTCCACCCCACGTACGACCGCCGGCATCAGGTCGTGGCCTCGCAGACGCGCACTCTGGGCAAGCACGGGCGCTGGAGCGCGAGCCTGGTGTTCCGCTACGGCACCGGCCAGCCGCTCACGCTGCCGACGAGTGTGTACACGGTCACCGACATCAATGGTCGCCGCTACAACGTGGTGCGTGACGGCGCACGCAACGCCAGCCGCTTGCCGGACTACCACCGGCTCGACCTGGGCCTGGTCGGCCACTACCACTGGCATGGCTGGAAGGTCGAACCCGAAGTGCAGATCGTGAACCTCTACAACCACCGCAACGTGTACATCCGCCAGTACGAGACCGACACGAACCCGGCTCACGTCGACGACGTCACGATGCTGCCGTTCCTGCCCACGTTGGGCGTGAAAGTGGAGTTCTGACCATGCGCGCGCGCCCGCAGGCGAAAATCGCTGTCGCTCTAGTTGCCATGCTGTTGCCCGGCTGCGGCGGCTCTCCGACGCGACCGAGGTTCGTGGAAGAAACCACCGTATTCGCCACGTTGTTCGTGGGCGAACCGATGACCGCCGACATCGGTGTGTCCGTCATGCACACGCGGCCCGTCGACAAGGCCTACGACCTGAGCGAGGCGGCCGTGCGGGATGCGCTCGTGATCCTGCAGGCCGAAGGTGCCGCAGCACCGGACACGCTGAGCATGGCGTTCCCGGGCCGCTACGCCGACCAAGGGTTGGTGATCCAGCCGCACACGACCTACCACCTGACCGTGCACGATGGCAGCCGCACGCTGACGGCGACCACGACCACACCCGGCTCCTTCACGATGTCGCGCGAACCGCTGGC
>JANNWR010000036.1:0-18583 GCA_031408715.1 bacterium | reverse complement strand
CCCAGGGATGCCCGCACCCCAAGGAGGACCTACATGCGAGTCCTGAGCCGTTGCATCGCCGTCGTCGCATTCGTGACCGGAGTCCTGACCGCCCTCAGCTCCGGAGTCGTCCCGGCCAGCGCCCAGTGCGCGATGATGGGTGGGAGTGGCCACGGATCTGCCGCGGGGCATGGCGCTCGTGTTGCCGGGCAGCCGGGTTCCGACAAGAAACTGCGCGCGACCATCGATCGACTGCTGTCCGACGAGCGTGGGCGCGCCCTGATCACCGAGACCCTGCTCAATGACCAGGCGTTGCGGGAGGCGCTCGTTCAGCGACTTGCCGCGAATCCGAAGTGGCGGGCGATGGCGTCGCAGCAGCTCTCGGCTTCGGATCCCGCGCGTGCCGATGGTGCGGACTCGCGGGTGGCGCCGAGTGGGACATCGGTCGTCTATGCGTGTCCGATGCATTCGGACGTCACCTCCTCGGGTCCGGGGAGCTGTTCGAAGTGCGGTATGGCCCTGGTGCGACGGGATTCGCCGCGAGAGTGAGCGCTGGCGCCGCGCCGTCCGTGAAGTTCTCGGCAACGCCGCGGGGGCACCCGTGAAAAGCGAACAACAGGAGACGCGGGGGCACCTACCTGCCTTTTCGCACGCAGGCGCCGCCGCAGGAATCACATCACAAATGCCCCGGGCACACCCCCGGGAGCGGGAGGTACCATGAACACCCGTATCGTCGCGCTTTTCGTCCTCGCGGTCGCGGCCGTGGGTTGCTCGCGAACGGCAACATCCCCGATGCAACCGGCCGCCAAAGTGGTGAGTGCCGTGCCGGCGGACGGCGCGGCTGGTGTCCGGCTCGACGCCGCCGTGACGCTGGACTTCGGAGCGGTTATGGACCAGGCCGCTGTCGAGCGTGGCGTGCATCTGCTCGCGGAGCGCGACATGTTCTCTCAGTGTCCGGATCCCTCCATGCGGAGCCACGGCACGATGGCATCCGTGATGGACGACCGGGACATGCTTCAGCACATGGATGCCACCCACGCCACGACCGGTGACTTCTCGTGGAATGATGCCGGCACGGTTTGCACGTTCCAGCCCGACTCGCTCATGGGGCCGCAGTCGCGCTACATGGTGCACATGAGCGGAGCGATGCTCGAGATGATGCGTCAGATGGGGGCTACGATGATGGGCGGCCGCATGAACAGTTCAGGCGACATGATGTTGCACTTCCAGACCATGACTGCTGATGGCCATGGTGGCCATCACTAGGTGAAGTCGCACCGACGCCGCAGCGTGCGAGGAGGTGCCCCTGGCGTAGCGAGCGCGGCTCGAACATCACTCCGGGACGCGCACCCTGCGGCGTTACGGCCGGAGTGCTTGGGCGGCGACTGCTGCCTTGGCACCGAGCTTCGGTTCTGCGTGCATGGCACTCGAGACTCGAACCAGAGGTGCGTTGATTCCCACAGGGGGTAAGGGCCATGACCAGACCGAGCAGGCTGTGGATCGTCGTGATCGCGATGACGGTCCTGGCTGCCACCCATGTGGCGGCTCAGGATCCGGTGGGCGTTGATTCGGCAGTTCCTTCCGCCCCACCCGATACGCTGGGGGTCGGAGTCATGCAGTGGTCGTACGACCGGTGGTCCGTTCCCTGGGTCCAGATCCTGGGGGGCGGTCAAGCACTGGCCCCGGCGTCCAGTGCAACCCTGCTGGTGCTGGAGTGTGAGGGTGCCGACCTCGAGCGTGACCGCCTGGCCCGGCACCTGAGTGTGGCCGAGTGCGAGCATCGCATGGGGGCCATTCAAGCCGGCCAGGATACCTCGCTGCTGTTCCGCCTCGACCTTCACATCATGGACTTCCCCGGGTCCTCGGGGCTCACGAGACTCGGTCCGAGTGTATCCATTTGGCTCGATGACGATCGTGGGCGGCAGTGGTACCCGATCGAGACGCTGCGTGGCCCGGTCGTCGACGTGGTTCGCGGCGAGCGGCTGAGGCGTGTCTACGACTACTACGCGCCGCCGTGGGTACGCGACGCTCGGTCCGCTTACCCCAATCGCTACGGGCCCAACGGAGGACGTTCGATCACCATCGCCGCACATCGAGCGCGGTTCGCCAGACAGGATCGGATGTCGATGGACCCAGTGATCTCACCATCCACGAGATGGCTCAGACTGCACCTCAAGTATGGCTCGTTCGAGTGGGTCGCGACATGGGCCTTTCGGCCGGACTCCGAGGCCCTGCGGTAAGGAGAGGACACCATGACTGACACAATCAGTCTCGAGCAGCGGCTCGCCGCGCTTCGCCGCGAAGCCGCCGAGCGGCGGGCTCAAGAACACACGGAGCGCGACGAGGTGATGAGAGAGATCGAACCCCGGCGAATGCGTTTCGACAAGGCTGCCAGCGATTGGGTGACCGAGCTGGTGATACCGCGCTTCCAGGCACTAGCCGAGGCGTTGTCATCGACTGCCGAGGTCGAGCACGTCGCTGGAGGGTGCTCCGCGTGCCTGAAGCTTGGATCATCCGACGAGTATCCGGTCGCAGCATCCTTGACCGTGTCCATCACTCCAAACGCCTCGTACGAGCGTGCCGCTGTCCACATCAAGCCGCTCTTGATCCCGATGTTCGAGGGACATCGAGCTCCGTCGTGCAGCGAGTTCGAGGTTGGTGCGAAAGCCGTGGAACCGCTGGTTCGGTTCCTGGATGACGAGTTCGTGGTCTTCGCGGACACCTACTTGCGAGTTCGCGACCCCGGCTCGCCCTATCAGAGAAGAGCGCTCGTCACGGACCCGGTTTGTGGAATGACTTTCCACCCAGCGGATGCAGTCGAGAGCCACGAGCACGAGGGAAGGCGCTTCTACTTCTGCGCTCCCGCTTGTGCCGAGCGGTTCCGACAGTCTCCAGATCGCTTCTTGAAGTCGGGTAGCGCGTGAGGAATGGATCTCAGTCGTCGTGGTGTCGGATTCCATTTGAACGGCACTGGCCGTCTGAATGCTGCGCCTCCGCAGGCGGCGGATCTGTGCCAGCTAGTGCACGTAGTGGGAGTCCTGCTCGCCGGCTCGGATGGCGACCTTGAGCGTGTTGGCTTTCGAGGGGATGGGGCAGTTGTAGTACGGGCTCGTGGCACAGGCGGGGTTGTAGGCGTTATTGAAGTCGACGAGCCAGGTGCCGTCGGGCAACTGCTCAGGGTCGATGTAGCGGCCCACGCCGTAGCTCTGCTTGCCCGTGGTGGCGTCGCGGAAGAACACGCTGACGCTGCGCTCGTCGACACCGGGTTCCAGCAGGCGGTGGGCTTCGAGCCGTATGGGCTTGGCCCTGACGAGCAGGTCGAACCAGCCCGCCAGCACGGCACGCCGCGCATTGCCGCGTGTGCTCATGATGATGGTGGTGTCGGCTTTCGGGTTCGGCGTGAGCGGTGCCACGAAGCGATAGGCCAGGTCGGCCGGGAACCACGCCAGCCCGTGGTAGCTCGCGAAGTGCGGGCTCTGCGGATCGAACACGATGAGTGCGGGGTAGCGTTGGTGCGATAGCCTCACCGTGAAGCGGCCGACGCGCACGAACCCCGGGCCGCTCATTGCCGCGCGCACCACGTCGCCGCCGCGCGTCATGAAGTGGGCGCTGTCGTCGAGGGCGGTGACTCGGAACGAGTCCCCTTCGACCGTGACCCGCAAGTGATGCGGGGCGAGCTCTGGATCGTCGAGCCGCAGGTCGCAATCCGCGGCTCGTCCGAGAACCAGCGCGCTCTTGTCGCCGAAATCGGTGCGTGCGACCGCGGCCAGATAGGAAGTGGCACTGGTGCGTAGGTTCTGGGTGGTTTCGGCTCGGTCCTTCTGGTACGCGGCGCGTAGCGAGTCGGCGGCAGGGGCGGCCAATCGCACTGGCGGCGTGGGGCTCGGGGCCGCCTCGGTCGTGGACGGGAACGCGATCAGCGCGGCACTGAGTGCGAACGGAGCGAGCAGGGCGTGGCGCATGCCCGCGACGAGGCGTCGGCACGGACTCAGTGCAGGGGACAGCATCGGGGTTCCTCCGAGAAGAGCACAGGGACCAAGGCGAGGACTCTAGTCGGGACGAGGCTTCCGGGAAAATCGACTTGTCCGGCGCGGCCATGCGCCGCAAGATGGTGGTACCAAGGTTGAGCTCTCCGACCAGTCGGCCCCCCCCGGCTGAGCAAGCTCGCCACATTCTCCCCCTGGCCGCCACCCGGCCGCTCGAGGAATCCCCGCTTGGACCACTCCCCGTTCGAGCACGACGACCTGTTCGAACTCGCCACCGACATGTCTCCCGCCGGCATCCTGGCGGTGGCGGCCGATGGCACCATCGTGCTCGCCAATCGCGAGATCGAACGGCTGTTCGGCTGGCGCCGCGAAGACCTGATCGGCCGCCCCATCGAAGTGCTGCTGCCCATGTCGGCGCGACATTCGCACGTCGCGCTGCGCGACGGCTTCTTCGCCTCGGCGCGCGCGCGTCACATGGGCGCGGGCCGCGATCTGCGTGGGGTGCGCAAGGACGGCACCGAGTTCCCGGTCGAGATCGGGCTGAATCCGGTCAACACTCCCAAGGGGCTGGTGACATTGGCCTCGGTGCTCGACGTGACCGCGCGCCAGGAGCTCGAGCGCGCGTCGCGCCAGTCGCAGAAGCTCGAAGCGCTCGGCACGCTGGCCGGGGGCATCGCACACGACTTCAATAACATCCTCATGGCGATCGTGGGGCATACAGAGCTCGCGCAACGTGCGCACGCCGACACTCCGAGCCAGGATCTCGCACAGGTGCTGGTCGCGGCCGATCGCGGGCGCATGCTCGTGCAACGCATCCTGGCGTTCAGTCGCACGCGCGAGGTGAAGCGGACGCCGGTCGACCTGTCCCGTGCCGTACGCGAGGCCACGGATCTCTTGCGCTCTTCATTGCCATCGACGCTCGAGCTGAAGCTGACGCTGGCTGAAGACACCCCGCACGTGCTCTCGGACGAGATCGAACTTCATCAGGTGGTCATGAATCTGGCCACCAACGCCGCGCACGCCATGCCGAACGGGGGGGCGTTGCACATCGAGACCAGCGCGTTCATGGCCGACGACGCGTGGCGCGCGAAGCACGCGCGCATGCCCGGACCCATGCTGGCGCGCCTGATCGTGCGCGATCACGGCGCCGGCATGCCGCCCGAAGTCGCGGAGCGCGTATTCGAGCCGTTCTTCACCACCAAGCCCGCCGGACAGGGCACCGGGCTCGGGCTGTCGGTGGTGCATGGAATCGTCGTCGAGCATGGTGGCGTCATCGAGCTCGACACGCAGCCGGGGCAGGGCACGACGTTCACGATCACTTTGCCGGCGGTGCCCCGAGCTGACGCGTCCGCGCCACTCAGCAGCCCGGAGCGCATCGCCAAGGCACGGATCCTGTTCGTGGAGGACGAGGTCACGCTCGGCAAGATGGAGAAACGCCAGTTGGAGAGCCTGGGTTACCACGTCACGCTGCACGTCGGATCGCTCGAGGCACTCGAGGACTTCCGTAGCCGGCCCCAGGACTTCGACCTGCTCATGACCGACAACACCATGCCGCGCATGACCGGACTTGAGCTCACGCAGGAGGTGCTGAAGATCCGTCCCGGGCTACCCGTGCTGATGGTGTCGGGCCTCGCCGAGCGCGCCGATGGCCTGGATGTTCATGCTCTGGGCGTGAGCGTTCTGCTCCGCAAGCCGCACACTTCTCGGGAACTCGACGTGGCGATTCGCACGGCCATGGGCCGCGACTAGCGCCCCCACGGGATTGCCCTTGGCGCGGTGCATGGTCATAGTGCACCTTGTCGCAAGCTCTTAGGTACACACTCATGCCGGGTCACGGAACGACCCGCCTTTCGACACACTTCTTGCTGGGAGCACGGCGCATGGACGTCGCCATTCCGCAGCCGCCGGCCGATCAGGCCACCGAGAAAGCCCCCATGGACGCGCTGGTCATCCAGGGTGGTCGCCGCCTGTCCGGACGTGTCGCCATCAGTGGGGCCAAGAACGCGGCCCTGCCGGTCATGGCGGCCACGTTGCTGGCTCCGGGCATCCACAAGCTGCGCAACGTTCCGGACCTGCTCGACACGCGCACCTTCAGCCGCGTGCTGGAAAAGCTGGGCGCGCGGGTCACTTTCAAGGGTGACCTGTGCACCATCGACAGCTCGGGCGTCGATTCGGTCGAAGCGCCCTACGAACTCGTCAAGACCATGCGCGCCAGCATCTACGTGCTGGGACCTCTGCTCGCGCGCATGGGCGGCGCCAGGGTGTCGCTGCCCGGCGGTTGTGCCTGGGGCCCGCGCCCGGTCGACCTGCACCTGAAGGGGCTCGCGGCCATGGGTGCGAACCTCGACATCGAGCACGGCTACATCGTCGGGCGCGACGTCAAGCTGCACGGTACGAACTTCACGTTCGACGTCGTGTCGGTGGGTGCCACCGCGCAGCTCATGATGGCCGCCTCGATCGCCGAGGGCACCACGGTGCTCGACAATGTCGCGATCGAGCCCGACATCACCGTGCTGGGTGAAGTACTGAACCAGTGCGGTGCGCGCATCGAGGGCCTGCACACCCGGCGCCTTGTCATTCATGGTGTGAAGACATTGCAGCCGATCGACACCACAATCATCCCTGACCGCATCGAGGCCGGCACGTTCGCCGCCGCCGCTGCCATCACGGGGGGGTGCATCACGCTCGAGCGCGTCATCCCCGAGCACTTCGAGGCCTGCCTGCGCAGTCTCGAGGAATCCGGCGCCGAGGTCGTGCGCGAGCACGATGAGGTCACCGTCACGGGTCGCGGTCGTCCACACGCCACCGACGTGACCACGGCGGTCTACCCCGGATTCCCGACCGACATGCAGGCGCAGATGATGGCCGTCGCGGCCATCGCCAACGGCACGAGCGTGATCGAGGACACGATCTACCTGGATCGCTTCTCGCATGTTCCGGAGCTGGTGCGGCTGGGGGCCAAGATCGAGTTGAAGGCCAACGTCGCCGTGGTGCGCGGTGTCGAGCGCCTGTCGGGTGCGCCGGTGATGGCCACGGACCTGCGGGCAAGTGCCGCGCTGGCTCTGGGTGCGCTGGTGGCGGAGGGCGAGACGATCATCTCGCGCATCTACCACCTGGACCGCGGCTACGAGCACTTCGACGCCAAGCTGACGCAGCTGGGCGCGAACGTGAAACGCGTGCAGCAGTAAGGTTCTCGGCTGCTTGGCGGCAGACAGGATGCCCCGGTGCTCTCTGTGAGAACAGAGCGCCGGGGCTTTCGTGTTGGTGTAGGCTGCGTCGGTCGGCCTTATTAAGCGATAGGGGCCTTCCGCTTAATAAGCCGAGCGCTTATTAAGCGATGTCTCTTGAAGCGGACCCTGTCCCAGCAGTCAGGCGACCGTGCAGATCTGACCACTTCATCCGGAGCACTCTGCAAATTCCCTCGTCGGAGATGTCCCATGCCCCGCAACAAGATCTACGACGCACAGTACTTCGAGCGCTGGTATCGGAAGTCCGATGTCGGCGTGGGGCGCAGCGAGTTCGTGGGGCGAAAGGTGCGCCTGGCCGTGGCGGCGGCCGAGTATTTGCTGGGATACAAGATCAAGAGTGTCCTGGACGTTGGCTGCGGCGAGGGTCCGTGGCGTGCGCACCTGAAGAAGCTGCGGCCGGGTGTGCGCTACGCCGGCATGGACGCGAGCGAGTACGCCGTGAATCGCTATGGACGCGCGCGGGATATTCGACTGGGCACGGTGGGGGCGTTGGCCGCAGCCGGTTTCAAGGGCAAGCACGACCTGCTCGTGTGCGCCGACGTGCTGCACTACGTGCCGACGAGCGAGGTGCGCACCGGGCTGGCCGCCATGCACGCGTTGTGCGTTGGCGTGGCGTTCATCGAAGCCTTCACGAACGCCGACGCCATCGACGGCGACCGCGCCGCGTTCCAGAAGCGCACGCCAGCGCAATACCGCGCGCTGTTCGCAGACGCCGGCTTCACGCCGGTGGGGCTGCACCTGTACGCGACCCTCGACGTGGCGCGCACGCTGGTGGCATTGGAGCGGCCGGTCATTTCCCGGACCGGCTGAGCGCTTCCTTCAGCACGACGCGCAGTTGGTTCAGCGTGTAGGGCTTCTGGAGGAACGCAACTGATCCGCCCTCGGGCAGGCGGCGTTTCGACTCCTGCTCGTCGTAGCCGCTGGTGAGGACCACGGGGATGTTCGGGCGGATGCGTTGCAACTCCGTCAGCACCGCGAGCCCATCCATGATCGGCATGGTCAGATCGACGATCACACAATCGATGGCGGACGAGCGCTCTGTGAACAGTTTCACGGCTTCCACACCATCGGCGACCAGGATTGCATTCAGCCCGAGCCGTTGCAGCATGTGTTGCCCGAGCTGACGCATCAACTCCTCGTCGTCCACGATCAGGACGGTACCCTGCAGGAGCCCGCCCTGAGGGGTCGCCAAGCCGAGCTGGGGTGTGTCGTGCTTGGGCGCGTGCTCGATTCCCCGGTCACAAGCTGGGAACAACACCCGGAAGCTCGTTCCCTGTCCCGGCGCGCTGTCCACGAAGATCGCTCCATGATGCGAGCGGACGATGCCCAGGATGGCAGACATCCCAAGACCGCGACCGGTCGCCCGGGTGGTGAAGAACGGCTCGAATAGTCGCTCCAGGGTCTCGCTCTCCATGCCACAACCATCGTCCCGGACCTCGAGAAACACGAAGTCACCCGCTGCAGGTACCACCTCGACGCGCGAGCGCCGCAGGGTGGCCGCATCGCAAGTCTGGACTCCGGTGAGCGCGGTGATCCGGCCGACGCGATCTCCGATGGCGTCGGCGGCGTTCGTGATCAGGTTCATGGTCACCTGCTGGACCTGTCCCGCGTCGGCCTCGATCAGCGGCAGGGCTGTCGCCAGCTGGATGTCCAGGACGATCGACTTCGCGATCGAGGCACGCAGCAACTGCAGATTCTCACGGACGACGTTGTCGAGATCGATGGGCTTGATGACGAAGCGCCCCTTGCCGGTATACGCCAGCATCTGGCGGGTCAAGTCCGTCGCGATCTGCGCCGCTCGAGCGGCCTGGTCCAGATGACCTCCGACCGAACCCGGCACCTGCGGCATGGCGAGCTCGATGTGCCCCGAGATGGCCATGAGCAGATTGTTGAAGTCGTGCGCGATACCGCCCGCCAGGACGCCCAGGCTCTCCAGTTTCTGAGCGTGAAGCAGCTCGCGTTCGAGCGCCATCCGCTCGGCCTCGGCCTTGTGTTGCAAGCTCACATCGGTCCATGCGCCGATGACTTCCATGGGCTGTCCAGCATCGTCGCGAAGTACCCGGAGTTCGTCCTGGATCCAGCGGTACTCTCCGTCCTTGCCACGGAAGCGGTAGCTGTGGATGAGGTGACCCTCCGTGAACAGGCGCGGCAGCCCACTGAAGATCCGTGCTTGATCCTCGGGATGCACGCGCTCCGACCACCAATCCGCCCGCAGCGCCTCTCCGGACTCATAGCCCATGACGGTGTGCAGGTTGGAGCTCGTCCACGTGGGCTCAAGGCGGTCCCCGACGACCGCGAGCGAGTAGATCGTCACCGGGCTGGCGGCCATGAGGTGTTCGAGCCGGGCCTCCGAGGCTCGCAGTGCTGCCTCGGCCTCGTGGCGCTTGCGTGCGGCTTCCATGGACTCGAGGGCGAACGAGATGTCCTGCCCGAGTTCGGTGAGAAGTTCGCGCTCTTCGATGGCGAACTGTCGTCGCAGTCCGGAGTAGAGGCTCAGGACCCCGATGGACCGCCCGTCGACATTGAACGGGATGGCCGCCGATGCGCGAAAGCCCCGCTCGAGTGCTGCCGCGCGCCACGGTTCCATGCGGGGGTCTGCCTCGATGTCGTCACAAGTGTCCAACGTCCCTTCGCGAATCGCCATGCCGCTCGGCCCGCGCCCTTCAGGTCCGTCTGCGGCGCGCACCCGGATGACATCGAGATAACCCGCCTCGTGCCCTGCGTGCGCCACAGGAAGTACATCCCCGGTGGCGGGGTCCACGAGTCCGATCCAGGCCATCCGGAACTCGCCGTGTTCGACGGCCACACGGCAGAGTTCCTGGAACAGCATGTCGCGCTCCGTGACGCGAACGATGGTGTGGTTCACCTGACTGAGCAGCGCATATAGCCGTGTGAGCTGGCGCACCCGCGAATCGGAACTCAAGCGTTCCGTGATGTCGAGTGGGTGGACCAGTTCGGCCCGTCGACCATCGAACTCGATCACGTGGGTCGTGACCTCGACATCGATGACCGTGCCATCCTTCTTTAGGTGGCGCCATGGGCCGGCTTCGTCTCGGCCTTCCCGGACCGCGGCAATATTGGCGAGCAGCCGGGGAACATCCTCCGTCGGGCGGATGTCGGCGATCGTCATGCGGTGGAACTCCGCGTGCGAGTAACCATAGCGCTCGATTGCAGCGATATTGACGGCCAAAAATGCAAGCGTCTCCAGATCATAGACCCACATCGGTTCCGGATTCGATTCGAACAGCAGCCGATAGCGTTCCTCACTCCGCCGCAGTTCGTCCTCGGCGCGTGCCCGGGCACTGATGTCACGGGCCAGCATCAGCACGGAATCCGGCCGGCCTTCGCCGCCCTGGATGAATGCAGCCGAGCCCTCGCAGAGAAGCTGGCCACCATCCCGGGTCAACAGCTCCACATGGATTCCATCGATCTTGCCGACCTGCGGCAGCGACTCCCACGTCATGCGAGCAACGTCCTGGCTGCTGGGTGCGACGAGCTCGCCATAGTATCGCCCGACGAGATTGGCTTCGCTGTCATAGCCCAGCAGCGCGACCGCACCGGGGGAGACCATGCGCAGCCGGCCCTCGAGGTCCACCACAGCAATGCCATCCGGGGATGTCTCGAACAGCGACCGGTACAGTCCCTCGGAAGCGGCGAGTCGGGATTCGAGTAGCTTGCGTTCTTCGATGTCCCGGACGATCCCGAGCAGGTGTCCGTCCGGCAGCGCGCGTGCGCTCACCTCGACGCAGAGCGGCGGGGCGTGCTTGCGCCGAAGTCGCCGTTCGCGAACCAGCGTGCTCCCCGCCCGAAGCTCGCTCAGTAGTGGGCGATCGTGGAGAAGCTCCTCGGGCTCGATGAGGTCGTGAATCGTCATCGCGAGGAGCTCCTCGCGCGAGAAGCCGAGCATCTCGCAGCCGCGACGGTTCACGTCGATATAGTGACCGTCTGCATCCGACACGAACATGCCATCCGAGGCGAACTCGAACACGGCATTACGGATGTCGGCGAAGAATGTCCCCGACGCTGGCGGGGGTGCGTTGTCGCTCATGACCGATTCCCTCCGCAGGCCGCTCATGGTGCGCGGGCACTGCGCTGAAATGCGGTCTCGTCTGAGCGCCGCGCACGCATACTAAGCCCGAGTCCGCCGATCGTGCGAGCGAATGCGTGGAGGGGGCCCTGGGCGCGCACGAGGCATCCATGCGGCCGCAATTGTTGAACAGCGGGGCAGAATCCCTACATCTTCGACTTCATGCTGCTTCCCATGCCGTCGTGCTTCATCTTCGACATCGCATCCATGTGCGCGTGCACGGCCGCTGCCAGAACGGAGACCTTCTTCGCGTCGGGTGTCGCCGACTGGACCTCCTGCTCCAATGCCGTGAGCTGCGTGTTCAGTTCGTTTCGATGGGTCTCCATCTGTTGCATCTTCGCGCCCATCTTGGTGCGCATCTCGGCGTTCATCGTCTGCATGTGCTCCTGATGATGCTTGCCCATCTGGTCGAAGCTGCGACGCATCTCGGTCACCGCGGCACGGGCGAAGTCGGTGTTGACGGCACTGGATCTCGCCGTCTGCTCCTGCAGGGCCTTGGTGAATCCGAGCAGGTTCTGGTGGTAGGCCATCGCCAGGACGTGGTGGGGCTCGTTCATCATCATCATCTGCTCGTGCGACATCGCACTCTTGCCCGTTGCCGATGCGGTCGAGGGGGCCTTGCCGGCGGCATGGCCCTCGTGCTGCGCGGATGCTGCCGTGGCGCTGAACGCCCCCAACGCCAGGGTCATCAGGATCGTCGAAGTGGTCCGGGTCTTCATAGGGCATCCCCTTGAGGTGAGTGTGAGCACTGCTGCTTCAGGTCGCGGGTGCTGTCGGTTCGATCGAGGCCCAAAGGCGAGCTTCGCCCCTTGCACCAGTGAACGAACGCGCCAGTTTCATGCCACGGCGCTCACGATGCCGGAGCGCGCCCCCAATGCGTTGTGGCGATATGCGATGTGAGCCAGCGCCTGGCCCCTCCGGAGGCGGCGCGCAGCGGTGCCTGCCGCATCGACGGAAGTTCGTTCACGGCGGCAGAGGTAGGAACTTCAAGTTGACAGATACTCCGGGAGGCACCTAGCCTTAGGTCTCATGCGCTCGCACTTCCTAGCACTGGTCCGCCTGTACTTGGTGTTGGCGGTCCTGGCCGGTACCTCGGCCGGGGCTGGTCGCACCGTGCTATGCGTGGAATCAAGCGGGCGCATGGTCCTCGAATCCGGACAGGGCCGCTGCGCGGATCGCATCCTCAGTGCGAACGGGGACATCGCGGACACGGATATCGCCACGCTGCCAGACGGATGCGGCGATTGTGTCGACCTTCCGATCGGCACGAATGTCCTGAGTGCGAGCCATCACGGGCCGGCGAGAGCGAACTCTCTGCCGAGCGTGTCCGTGTCGGCAGCCTGGAGTCCCACCGCCGCGCAGGGACCGGACGCCGGCTCATGGGGCGATGTGGCGCGACTCGCCCGTTCGCGTCCCGCGAGCGAACCTTCCCGGACGACCAACCTCCGCAACTGAGCTTCTCCGCTGCACGACCACGGCTGCCCATGCGCGCTCGTGGCCGTTGTCATCGAGGCCGAGCTGTCACTCGCCCAGCGGAGGAGAATCCCAGTGCTCCAGATTTTCTATTCATGCCAGCGCTCACACGCCGTCTGGCCCTATGCCGTCCTGTTGGGTATCTGTGTGTGGCCGGTCGTCGCGCCGAGTGTCGCTCGATCCGAGGCACTGAGTCTCGACTCATGCATCGTGCGCGCCCAAGCCAGCCATCCCGGCCTCCGCGCTGCTGAGCGTGAGGTCGAGGCCGCCAGAGCGAGATCGCGTCAGGCGGGAGCTTTCGAGGCCCCGAGCCTGAGCTTCGAGGTCGGCAAACGCGCCACGCCGGTCAGCAGCGAGGAACACGAGACCGCCGTGCGGTTGTCGCAGGAGCTCGGCACCCCCGGTGGCAGGGGCCGTGCCAAGGCCGTGGCCCGTGCCGAAGCGGGAATCGTGGAGGCGAAGCGCGAGTCGTTCGCGCTACAGCTGCGCGGCGACGTCACGCGCGCCTACCGGCGAGTGCAGACCGATGCGCTCACGCTCAGCACGCTCGAGAGCCTGCGCAAGACGGTCGGCGATCTCGAGAAGATGGTGAACGCGCGGCTGCGTACGGGCCGCGGGCGCTATCTCGACGTCCTGCGCGCACGCGCGGAGCGCGCCCGCATCGAGAACGATGCCGTCGAAGCGCTGCGCGCGTTGCGCGAGGACCGGCGCACGCTCAACACGCTCATGGCACGCGGTCCCGACGAGCCGCTCGAGGCGGGTGATTCGCTGGTGTTCGTCGCGCTGGCCGATAGCCTCCCCGCCATCATCCCCGCCGCGTTGGCGAGCCGGCCGAGGCTGCGCGCGGCGCGGCTCGAGGTGGCTCGCGGCGAGTCCCAGCTCGGACTGGCACGCAACGCCCTGCTGCCCAGTGCCTCGGTGAGCGCGGGCTTCGACCGCGTCCCGGGAACGGACCGCCCCGGGCTCGGGGGCGAGATCTCGCTGTCGCTGCCGTTCGCACCGTGGACGGACCGGCGCGCGCGCATCCAGGAGGCGCGTGCCTCGAAGAGTGGCGCCCAGGCGCGGCTCGAGGCCGCGGAGCGAGCGGTGGATCTGGCGCTCCGCAATGCCTTCGAGTCGGCGCGGACCGCCGAGCGGCAGGTCCAGCAGTTCGACCGTGTGCTGCTCGCGGACGCCTCGGACGCCATTCGCACCGCCACCCAGAACTATCAAGCCGGCCAGATCGATGGCCTCGAACTTTTCGAGACGCTGCGGACCTTCCGCTCGATCGAACTCGAATACATCCGGGCGCTGCTCAGCTACGAGCTCGCCCTGACCGACCTCGCGGTCGCGGAGTGAACACCGACATGCGAACTGACTTGAAAGCTTTACCGCCCCTGGTGTGGTTGATCTCCCTGTGCTTGCTCGTGGCGGGATGCGGTGCGGAGAACAAAGCGGCAGAAACCGAGGCCGCCGCCGCCGACTCCGTCATCCACATTCCATATGCCAGCTTGGCGAGCGGTGAAGTGTGCGTGGAGACGCTTCGCGAAGTCCCGCTCGCGGACACCGTCGTCGTGAACGGCCAGATCCAGCCCAAGCCGCTGAACCTCGCGCACATCTCGACGCGGGTGTCCGGCACCATCCAGAGCGTGCAGGCCGTGATCGGCGACCACGTCACGAAGGGCCGCATCCTGGCGACGCTTTACAGCCCCGAGTTCTCGGCCGCCGAGGGCGACTACCTGCTGGCCCACGAGCGCGCCGAGTCCGTCACCGGGGATGCGACGGAGTTCGTGAGCGTCGCCCACTCCGCCCGCCAGCGCCTGGAGCTGCTCGGCGCGGGAGCAGAGGATCTGGAACGCCTCGACAAGACGCACGAGGCGATACCGTTCCTGCCGCTGCGCAGCCCGATCTCCGGGGTCGTGACCGAAGTCGAGGCAGGTGCTGGGCGGCAGGTTCCCGCCGGCACCGACTTGTTCGGAGTCGTCGACCTGCGCGAGGTCTGGGCCGTGGTCGATGCCTACGAGCGCGATCTTGGCCGCTTGCACGTGGGCCAGCCGGCGCTGCTCAGCACGACGGCGTTCCCGAGCGTGGGTTTCCGTGGACGCATCGTCAGCCTCGAGGGTTCGATCAAGGAAGCCACGCGCACGCTCGATGTCCGGCTCGAGGTCGGCAATCCGAACCTCAAGCTGCGCCCCGGCATGTTCGTCTCGGCGCGCATCGCCACTGGCACGACACGCCGGGCGATTGTCATCGACGAAGCCGCCGTCCAATCGCAGGGCGACACGAAAGTCGTCTACGTCGCACTGACCGACACCACCTTCACTGTTCGTCCGGTCGAGGTGCGATCGCTGGGCGGGAACCGGGCCGAAGTCCTGTCCGGCGTGCGCGGCGGCGAGCGGATCGCGACGCGCGGCGGCTTCCTCCTCAAGTCCCAGGCGTCCAAGAGCCAGCTGGGCGAGGAGTGAGCGCATGGACACCCTCGTCACCTTCGCGCTTCGTCAACGCATGCTGGTCATTCTGGCCTGTCTTGTCCTGATCGGCTTCGGCGTGCACGCCCTGCACGAACTGCCGATCGATGCGTTCCCCGACGTCACCAACGTCCAGGTCCAGGTGCTCGCCGAAGCGACCGGCATGGCGCCGGTCGAGGTCGAGCAGTTGGTCACCTACCCCGTCGAAGTCAGCATGAGCGGGCTGCCCGGACTGCTCGAGACGCGCTCGCTCTCGAAGCTCGGATTGTCGCTGACCACGGTCGTCTTCAAGGACAACGTCGACATCTACTTTGCCCGCCAGCTCGTGTTCGAGCGGCTACAGCAAGCGCGCGAGAAGCTGCCCGCGGGCGTCGATGTCGAGCTGGGGCCGATCTCGACCGGACTTGGCGAGATCTACCAGTACACCCTCGAGAGCCCGCGGCGTGACGCCATGGACCTGCGCACGCTCCAGGACTGGGTGGTGAAGCCCATCCTGCGCGGCGTGCCCGGCGTGACCGACGTCAACAGCTTCGGCGGATTCGTGAAGCAGTATCAGGTGCTGGTTCGGCCCGAGCAGCTGATCAGCTACCGCCTGACGCTGCGCGAGGTGCTTGAAGCGCTGGCCGAGAACAACGCCAACGCCAGCGGCGGCTACATCGAGCACAGCGGCGAGCAGTACGTGGTCCGCGGCCTGGGACTCGCCAAGTCACAGGCCGACCTGGGCCGCATCGTGGTCGCGCACCGCGGCAGCACGCCGATCTTCGTGCGCGACATCGCCGACGTCACGATCGGCCCCGAGCCCCGCCAGGGCTTCGTGACTCGTGACGGCAAGGGCGAAGCGGTGGCCGGCATCGTGCTCATGCTGAAGGGCGCCAGCGGAAAAGACGTCGTGGCCGCGGTCAAGGCCAAGCTCTCGACGGTGCAGAAGGCGTTGCCGCGCGACGTCAGCGTGGTGCCGTTCTACGACCGCACCGAGCTGGTCGATCGTGCCATGCACACGGTGTCGAAGGCGCTGCTCGAGGGCGGCATCCTGGTGCTGATCGTGCTCATTCTGTTTCTGGGCAACATTCGCAGCGCGCTCATCGTGACGCTGGTGCTGCCGCTGTCCGCACTCGTGGCGTTCATCTGCTTGAACGCGTTCGGCTACTCGGCCAATCTCATGTCGCTGGGCGGACTCGCCATCGGCATCGGCATGATCGCGGATGGCGCCGTGGTGATGACCGAGAACGTCTTCCGGCATCTGGCGGACGACCATGGCAAACGGAATATCGTCGAAGTGGTGCGCGAAAGTGCTTCCGAAGTGGCGCGGCCGATCATCTTCGGCATCTCGATCATCACCGTGGTGTTCCTGCCGCTGTTCACGCTCGAGGGCTTCGAAGGCAAGATGTTCGCGCCGTTGGCGTTCACGATCGCCGCGGCGCTGGCCGGATCGCTGGTGCTGTCGCTGACGCTCGTGCCGGTGCTCGCCACGTTCGTGCTGAAGGGCAAGCTGTCCGAGCGCGACACCTGGCTCGTGGCGCGCGCCAAGGCGCTCTACCTGCCGGCGCTGCGCTGGTGCCTCATGCGCTGGCAGGTGCCGGTCGTGCTGGCGCTGGCGGGGCTGGTGCTGAGCGGGCTGTTGTTCACGCGGCTCGGCCGGGAGTTCCTGCCGCCGCTGGACGAAGGTGCCATCGGGATGCAGACGTTCCGACTGCCGAGTGTCTCGCTGTCGACGTCGCGACAGATGGAACTCGAGGTCGAACGCGTGCTGCGGTCGTTCCCGGAGATCACCACGGTGGTGTCCAAGACGGGGCGCGCCGACATCGCCTCGGACCCGATGGGCCTGGAGGTCAGCGACGTCATCGCGAACCTGCGGCCGCGCTCGGAGTGGAAGACCGCCCGCTCGCACGAGGGACTGGTCGAGCAGATCCGCGCCCGGCTGGAGAGCATCCCGGGCATGTCGTACAGCTTCTCGCAGCCGATCCAGCTGCGCGTCGATGAACTGGTCTCGGGCGTCAAAGCGCAGATCGCGATCAAGATCTTCGGCGACGATCTGGAGGTGCTGCGCCAGCAGGGCGAGGCGGTCGAACGGGCCATCCGACAGGTCCGCGGGGCCGCCGACGTCAACCTCGAGCGCACCGCCGGCACGGCGTATCTCGACGTGGACATCGACCGTGAGCGCATCGCGCGCTACGGGATCAACGTGGCCGATGTTCAGGCCATCATCGAGACCGCCATCGGCGGCAGCGAGGCCACTATCGTCCGTGAAGGCCAGCGCGGCTTCGCCGTGGTGGTCAAGTTCCCCGAAGCGACCCGCTCCGACCCGGCGCACTTCGAGAATCTGCTCGTCACCTCGGAAACCGGCCAGCGCGTGCCGCTGAGCCAGTTGGCGAACATCCAGGTGAAGGAAGGCCCGGCCCAGGTCAGCCGCGAGAACGGCCAGCGGCGCATCGTCATCGAGTGCAACGTCACCGGGCGGGATATGGGATCGTTCGTCGCTGACGCGCAGCGGGCGGTCGGGCGCGAAGTCAGCTTGCCGACCGGGTACTTCCTGACGTGGGGTGGCCAGTTCGAGAATCAGCAGCGCGCCATGGCGCGGCTCTCGATCGTCGTCCCGCTCGTCGTGCTGCTGATCTTCCTGCTGCTGTTCTCGAGTTTCGGCTCGCTGCGCAACGCGACGCTCATCGTGCTCAATATCCCGTTCGCGTTGATCGGTGGCGTGATCGGGCTGTTCATCTCCGGGCAGAACCTGAGTGTCGCCGCGTCGGTGGGCTTCATCGCGCTGTTCGGCGTGGCAGTGCTGAACGGTGTGGTCATGGTGTCGTACTTCAACCAGCTCCGGCGCGAAGGTGCCACCTTGGAGGACGCCATCGTGCGCGGCGGCGAGTTGCGGCTGCGGCCCGTGCTCATGACCGCGCTGGTGGCAGCCCTTGGGCTGATTCCGCTGTTGATCGCGACCGGACCCGGTTCCGAGATCCAGCGGCCGCTGGCGTCGGTGGTCGTCGGCGGGCTGGTCACGTCCACGCTGCTCACGCTGTTCCTGCTCCCCATTCTGTACCGCTGGCTCGAGCGCCGGGATGCGGAGGTATGAAGGAGTTCCTGATGAAGCGGGTCGAGGCGTACATTCAGCCGTTCATGCTGACGCGGGTGCTGCACGAGTTGCGCGAAGTGCATGTCCGAGGCCTGACCGTCTCGGACGTCAGAGGATTCGGTCGCGAGAAAGACGAGAGCCACCCGCATCACGCTTCGGACTATGCAGTCGACTTCACACCCAAGATCAAGCTCGAGATCCTGTGCCGCGAGCCCGACACCCAGACGCTTGTCGAAGCGCTGCTACGTGGCGCCCACACCGGACGGAAGGGGGACGGCAAGGTGTTCGTGACC
>JANNWR010000035.1:0-6869 GCA_031408715.1 bacterium | reverse complement strand
GCGATGCAGCAGGCGGGCTATCGCAACGCGCCGCTGCGCGAGCTGATCCGCGCGCGCGACCGCAACGTCGACGCCGGCTTCGCGAACCGCGCGGCGCAGAAGCTCGGCCGGCTGCCGTCACTCGATGAGCTGATCCGCCTGCGCGACACCAACGAGATCGAGTGACGCCAACGGGACCGCGGGGCTGCTGAGCGCCGTGCCCGTGCTTCGGGTCGTCAGTTCGACCGGAAGTTCCCGTACTGCAGTTCGACGCCGAAGTCGTGCTGCTTCAGCAGCGCGATCGCGGCCTGCAGATCATCGCGGTCGGGGCCCGAGATGCGCACGGTGTCGGCGTTGATCGACGTCTGGATCTTCTTCATCTTGGCGTCCTTCAGGTAGCGCACGATGTCCTTGGCTTGTTCGCTCGTGAGCCCGTCCTTGAGCGTCACCAGCTGGCGCGTGCTCGAACCGGCGGCCTGCTCGACCTTGCCGAGCTCCAGGTTCTTGAGCGGCACCTTGCGCTTCACCATCTTCGACTGCAGCACGTCCCAGACCGCGGCCATGCGATGCTCATCGGGGCCGGTCAGCGTGATGAGCTTGCCCTTGGCGTCCAACTCGATGCCGACCTTGAGTCCCTTGAAGTCGTAGCGCTGCGTGAGTTCTTTACTAGCCTGGTCCACGGCGTTCGCGACTTCCATCATGTCGACGCCCGTCGTGACGTCGAACGAGTTGCTGGCTGCCATGCGTGTGTCCTTTCGCTACTTCTTCGGCTGGGTGGTTCGGCGAGGGAACACCTCGCGTTTGGAAGTCGCAGCCGCGGCCCGGGGCCGCGACGGTTTCGCGGAGGCGGTGCGTTCGATGCCGGAAGTGTTACCGCGTCTCGCCGTCGCGTGCACGGCGGCCGCGCGCGGCCCGGCCAGCGCCATGACGTGCGACGTGACCTCGCGGGCAGCCCCGCCGCTCGAACCGCTCAGCACTTCGTCGGCGAGCGCGCGGTGCGCCTGCCGTTGGGTGCCCCAGAGCACACGGCGGCCGGCTTCGGCCAGCGATACGAACGCATGGAGGTCGTGCTCTTCAGACAGCCGCACCCGGTCGGCCCACGCGACCTCGGCTGCGAACACCGGCACCACACGGATCCGATCATGCGCCACATCATAGAATGAGGCGGGCTGCTCGAGCGCCCACCAACGTAGCGGCCTAAGTCCTGTCTCTTCAAGCACTTCGCGCGCCGCGGCGGCCATGGCGGACTCGGCGCGCTCGATGCCGCCGGTCACCGGTTGCCAGACTCCAGCAAGAGAACGTAGCGGTGACCGTCGTAAGAGCAGCATTTCCAAGCGCTTGCCGCGACGGCGGAAGACATGGACTTCGACCTGGGTGCAGGAGATCTCGATCACGGTCGGCAGAGTAGCCGCTAGCCGGGCGCTTCGCCAACCCAACTGACCGTTTCGCTCACACTTCGGTCCCATGTCGGAGTCGAATTGTCGTGTCATCCGCTTGACCCTACGGGGTCCTTCGTCTAGCTTACCGCCGCTCCCGTCACCCGTTGAAAACAATACGGTTGGCGGGGGATTGTGAAAACTTTCACTCTCATGAGGTAAGCCACGCATGGCACCTCCGCAGAATAATCGCCCGGATGATTCGGGGTTGCGGGGAGCTGCGATGCTGGTTGCGATCCCCTCCCTGCTCATCATCTCGCCTCTCGTGGGATTTTTTCTCGGGGACCTCGGAGACAAGCGGTTTCACACCTCGCCGTGGCTCGCGATCGCGGGCCTGATCCTCGGCTTCGTCGCCGGGGCGCGAGAAGTGTGGTCCATCTACAGGCGTTATCTCGAAACACAGGAGCGCTGAGGCCGCCGCCGCCCGCTGATCGGGGCCGCACGGGCCGGCGATGCACATGGGTCTCGAATTCCTACTCCGCGTACGGAATACGTCGATCTGGCTGGGCGGCCTGCTGGCGCTCGCGGCCATCACGTACGTCAGCCCCATGGGCGGCGTCACGTTCGCGGCTGGCGTGCTGTGGCAGTTGTTCAACCTGCAACTGATCGAGAAGCTCGTGGTCTCGATCCTGGGTGTTCCGGCTGATGACCGCCTGACGCCCGCGGGCCTCAAGCGCCTGTGGATGACGCTCACCGGCACGCTGTTCCTGTTCGCGGCCGGCTGGGTGCTGCTCGCCAAGTTGTCGCCCGTGGTGCTGCTCGCCGGCTTCCTGCTGCCGCTCGCTGTCATCGTCATGAAGGCGGTCACGCAGGTGCTGCTCGCCTCAAGTGTCTGGCGCGCGCTCGTGACCCATCGCTTCCGCGCCGCCTTCGCTGCGCTCGCGCTCGCCACCGTCACGTGGTTCGCGCTCGGTGCGATCACGTCGGCCACATCTGCTCCCGCGACGGCCACGGCCATCGCCGCCAACGAGACTCCGGCAATCGAGCACGCCACGACCGAAGCCGCGCCGACCGAAGGCGAACACGCCGCCGAGGGTGGCGAGCACGCAGAAGAGGGTGCGCACGGCTTCACGAACATCATCGCCGTGCTCCACCAGATGTTCCCGCATGCCGGCTGGAGCAACTTCCTCGAGCACTACGAGATCCTGGTGTTCTCGTTCCTGATCGGCTTCATCCTGCTGGCGGTCGCGTTCGCCGCGAGCCGCAACCCGCAGATGATCCCGTCGGGACTCCAGAATGGCGTCGAGATGGTGGTCGAAGCGCTGTCCGGCTTCATCACCGGCATCCTGGGCCCCAAGCACGCGCCGCGCTTCGTGCCGTTCCTCGGCACACTGTTCATCTACATCGTGGCCATGAACCTGTTCGGCCTGATCCCGATGATGCACTCACCGACCGCGAACTTGAACGTGACTGTCGCACTGGCACTCACGGTGTTCGTCTATGTGCAGTTCATCGGCTTCAAGGAGCTGGGGCCGTTGGGCTGGGCCGATCACATGCTGGGTTCTCCGCGCGACCTCACCGGCTGGTTGCTGGCGCCGCTGATGCTCCCCATCCACATCCTGGGTGAGCTCGCCAAGCCGATCTCGCTGTCGTGCCGACTGTTCGGCAACATCTTCGGCGAGGACATGCTGCTCGTGGCCTTTGCTTCGCTGGGTATCGCCATGGTCCCGTTTCAGGCGGTCCCGTTCGGTATCCCGATGCACGCGTTGTTCTTCCCGCTGGCGCTGCTGGGCAGCTTCCTGCAGGCCATGGTGTTCACGGTTCTCAGTTCGATCTACATCCTCCTCATGCTGCCGCACGAGCATCACGACGAGCACGGTCCTGATGCCCACGGTCATGGCGAGGGTGCGCAACACGCTCACTAAGCCCACACAGGAGGTCTTCACATGGATATGCATGCCGCACTCGCACTCGGTCTTCCCCTCGGTATCGGTATCGCTGCGATCGGTTCGGGTATCGGTCTCGGCCTGATCGGCCAGGGCGCGATGCAGGCGATCGGCCGCCAGCCGGAAGCCACCGCCAAGATCCAGCTCGCCATGATCATCATCGCTGCTCTCGCCGAGGCCCTCACGATCTATGCGTTCGTGACGATGTTCCTCCTGAACAGCAAGATCTGAACCGGCGGACGCTGCTGCAGTAACACGCGGCGCGTCCTCAGGGAGCACGCATGAATCTCATCGACATCCGGATGGTCGGCACCCAGATCCTCGGCTTCTTGGTCCTGTTGTGGGGCCTGAGCAAGTGGGCGTGGGGACCGCTGACCAGCCAGCTCGAGGCACGCCGGCAGAGGATCGCCGGGGAGTTCGCCGAAGCGAAGCGCCGTCAGGACGAGGCCGACGCCACGCGTCTCAAGCTCGAGCAGGAGATGCGCAACATCGAGGCGCAGGCGCGCGTCAAGATCCAGGAGGCCGTGGCCGAGGGCCAGAAGGTCGCCGGGGAGATGCGCACGCAGGCGCAGAAGGAAGCGCAGGACCGGCTCGCCCGTGCAGAGGATGAGGTCATGCGCGAACGCGAGAAGGCGAAGGAGCTGCTGAAGGAGCAGGTCATCAGCCTCTCGATCGCGACGGCCGAGAAGATCCTCAAGTCGAAGTTGGATGACCCGGCACAGCGCAAGCTGGCCGGCCAGTTCATCGACGAGGTCGGGGCGATCAAATGAGCCGGCACTACTCATGAGTAACGACGTCTCGATCGCGGGCCGCTACGCGCGCGCGCTGCTGATCCTCACCGAGAAGCAGACGGCCAAGTCCGGCGCTGTCCTGATCGGCGTGCTCGAACAGACGCTCGAGGAACTGCTGGGCCTGGCCAAGCTGCTCGGCCCGGGCTCACGCGCCGGCATGTACCTGCTGAACCCGCAGGTCAGCCCGGCGGACCGCCGCAAGGTGCTCGACTCATGCCTGCAGGGCAAAGTGCTGCCCTCGGTGCGCGTGTTCTGCGATCTGCTGCTGCGTAAGCACCGATTGAACGTCATCACGGCGGTGGCCCATGAGTTCCAGGTCATCGTCGAACGCAAGCAGGGCCTGGAGCGGGCGGTGGTCGTGAGCGCCGTGGCGCTCTCGGATGCCGAGCGCTCGCGCCTGGTATCCGAACTGGAACGTGTCACTGGCAAGAAGATCGTGCTCGAAACGCAGGTCGACGCGACGCTTCTGGGCGGCGCGTACGTGCGCATCGGCGACCGTGTCATCGACCGGAGTGTGAAGACGTTGCTGTCGTCGCTCGCCGGCCGGCTCTACGAAGTGAGCGTGTAACCCGGCCCGCATCGCGGCCGAAGCCACGCGACCGACTCACCCAACACTGAACGAACGGGGCAACCACCCATGTCTTTTCGACCGGAAGAAGTCAGCGCCATCCTGGCGCAGGAACTCGAACGATACGAGGCCAAGCTCGAGACCAAGAGCGTCGGCAGCGTGCTGTCGGTGGGCGACGGCATCGCGCGCGTCTGGGGTCTCGAGGATGCGATGGCCGGCGAGCTGCTCAAGTTCCCGGGCGACATCATGGGCATGGTGTTGAATCTCGAAGAAGACAACGTCGGCGCCGTGCTGTTCGGCTCCGACAAGAACATCAAGGAAGGTGACCGGGTCGAGCGCACCGGCCGTATCGCCTCGGTTCCCGTCGGCCCGGCCATGATCGGCCGCGTCGTCAACGCCATCGGCCAGCCGGTCGACGGCAAGGGCCCGATCGGCGCGGACAAGTTCCGCAGCATCGAGTTCAAGGCGCCAGGCGTGATCGACCGCCAGCCGGTCGTGGAGCCGCTGCAGACGGGCATCAAGGCCATCGACGCCATGATCCCGATCGGCCGTGGTCAGCGCGAACTCATCATCGGGGATCGTCAGACCGGCAAGACGACGATCGCGATCGACACGATCATCAATCAGAAGGGCACCGGCGTCATCTGTGTGTACGTCGCCATCGGGCAAAAAGAGTCGACGGTCGCCAACGTCGTCGGCACGCTCGAGAAGTATGGCGCCATGGAGTACACGATCGTCGTCACGGCGTCAGCGTCCGAGTCAGCACCGCTGCAGTACATCGCGCCCTATGCCGGCGTGGCCATGGGCGAGGAGTTCACGTACGCGGGCGGCCACGTGCTGTGCGTGTACGACGATCTGTCCAAGCACGCCAACGCCTACCGCCAGTTGGCGCTACTGCTGCGCCGCCCGCCGGGCCGCGAGGCGTTCCCCGGCGACGTGTTCTATCTGCACTCCCGCCTGCTCGAGCGCGCTTGCAAGCTCTCGGCCGAAAAGGGCGGCGGCTCGCTGACCGCGCTGCCGTTCATCGAGACGCAGGCCGGCGACGTGTCGGCGTACATCCCGACCAACGTCATCTCGATCACCGACGGGCAGATCTTCCTCGAAGGCGATTTGTTCTACTCCGGCGTGCGCCCGGCCATCAACGTCGGCATCTCGGTGTCGCGAGTCGGCGGCAACGCGCAGATCAAGGCCATGCGCCAGGTCGCCGGACGGCTGCGGCTCGACTTGGCGCAGTACCGCGCGCTTGCAGCATTCGCACAATTCGGCTCCGACCTCGACAAGACGACGCAGGCGCAGTTGACGCGCGGCGAGCGCATGGTCGAATTGCTCAAGCAGGGCCAGTTCGCCCCCATGAAGGTCGAGCACCAGGTGCTGTCGCTGTGGGCAGGTGCGAACGGCTATCTGGACGACGTCGCGGTGGCCGCGGTCCGCAAGTTCGAGATCGAGTGGCTGGCGTTCGTCGCCAAGCAGTACCCCGAACTCGGACACAACATCCAGACCGCCAAGCTGATCTCGCCAGACGACGAGAAGCGTCTGCACGAGGCGGTCAAGGCGTTCAAGGCGCAGTTCAAGGCCTAGGGCATATATGGCGTCCCTCAAAGACCTACGGCGGCGCATCCGCGCCACCAAGAGCATGCAGCAGATCTTCAAGGCCATGGAGATGGTGGCCGCGGCGAAGCTGCGCCGTGCGCAGGCGCGCGCGCAGGCCGCGAGCCCCTATTCGGCCAAGATCTCGGCCATGCTCGCCAATCTGGCGGGAGCGGCGGCCGAGCTCGAGCATCCGTTGTTCAAGGCGCGCGACGTCAAGACCACCGCGCTGGTGCTGATCACTGCCGATCGCGGCTTCGCCGGGCCCTACAACACGGCCATCCTGCGCGTTGCCGAACAGCGCCTGAAGAACGCCGTGCCCGGTTCGGTGCAGTGCGTGGTCGTGGGTCGCAAGGGCCGCGACTACTTGAAGCGCCGCGGCTATCCCGTGCTGGCCGTCTACGCCGACCTGCCGGGCGAGGCCAGCCTCGAACTGGCGCGCACGATCACGAACGACCTGACCGCCAAGTTCCTGTCCGGCGAAGTCGACCGCGTCGAGATCCTGTACACGCACTTCGTGAATGCCGTGGTGCGCAAGGTGATCAACGAGACGTTTCTTCCCATTGGTGAGGTTGCCTCCGGCAACCCGGGAGCTGGCGCAAGCAGTGCGGGCTCGGCGCTG
>JANNWR010000034.1:0-3099 GCA_031408715.1 bacterium | reverse complement strand
CTCGCCGACGGCGCCGATCGCCGGCGCCGCGCGGCGCCCGGCGTCGGCCACGTCGTCGCTCGCGATCAGCTGGTCACGCTGGAGTTCGAGCGCGCGCATGGCTTCGCGCCGCTGGAGGATGGAGAAGCTCTGCGTCTCGATGAACTCGCTGGCCTCGTACAGCAGCGCGTTCAGGATGCCGGGCTGGACGGCGTCGGCGTACTCCTTGATGTCCACGAGGGCGGCGTAGCGCCGGGCGTCGCCTTGTCGCAGTTCGAGCTTGTCGCCGCCGAAGGACAGGCGTGCCGTCGGCAAGGTGCGGTACAGCGGGCCGGCCGCTGCCGGCACCGGTCGCCAGCAGCCGTTGACAAGATAGCCCAGGAACTCGGCGGCTTCTGAGTAGCGCCGCCCGCGGTCTTCCCGGACGCCGAGCAGTTCCGGCCCGAATCCGCGCAGCACGCGCGACACCAGTGCCGAGCGTTCTTCCATCACCCGCAGCGCGTCGGCCTGCACGGCTGCGATGGCTTCGCAGGAGCGCTGCGTTGATTGCAGCGCTCGGCTGACACGCGAGACGTTCGGCCGGTACACGAGCGTGAGGTAGAGCTCGTTGCTCATCATCCGGTGCTGGCCAAGCCGGGCCTGGTATGCCGCCGAGAGATCGCGCGCGAAGCCCGCTTCGCGCGGGTGCTGGAGTTCGTCGCCGACCACCCGGTGCAGCCTGTGAGTCCAGACGGCCCATTGGCCGCCGGCCAGATTGCGCAGCAGGCTGCACAACGCCTCGTGGCGCTCGGCGATCAAGTGCTCGTCGGCGCACTCGAAAGGCACGCCGTCGAGGCGCCAGATGCGCATGTAGTCGCCGCCCCGCGTCAACACATCGTGCGGACTGACCAGCGACGAGAACGGCACGAAGCGAGCCAGGGGATTCTCGGCGCGAGCCTGCTTCCAGTAGCGGGGCGACGGCCTGGGCTGGAGCCCAGCGGTCGCTGGCGCGACGCTGTCCGCCTTCGCCGCAGTCCTAGGCATGCCAAGCATCGCGCGCTCCACGGTAAAGGTTCGGTGCGTAGCTGCGCGCCTTCCAGAAGCGCCGGTTGCGGTCGTGCAGCCGCAGCTTGGCCGCGACGAAGATCTGTCGGAAGCGCTGATCGTCCTTGGAGGTGACATAGCGCATCCAGCCGAGCGCCGGAATCACGGCGACCAGCACTGCCAGGGCCACCCACCAGCTCACCAGGATGCCGCCCCACATGATGAGCAGCATCCCGGTGCCGAACAGGATCACCAGCGGCACGAGCGGGATGCCCAGCTTCATCGCCGGACGGGTCGCGCCCTTGTAGATGGCTTCGCCGAGCATCGCTTTTCCCGGGGGCTCAGGTGACGATGTAGCTGGCGAAGGCCGCCGCGCCGCCGACCAGCGTGCCGCCGATCAGCACGTTCGCCACGTCGGCCAGGCGCGCGCCCTGGAAGATCATCTTGAAGCCGGCCCAGATGATCGCGATGGTCACCACCGCGATCGAGATCGTCACCAGGATGGTGTTGACGTTCGTGACCGTGGTGTTGATCTTGTCGAAACCCTGGGCGAAGGCGCGCTGCGGGACTTGCGCGACAGCAAGCAGGGCCGCTGCGAATGCAGCCCTGGCGAACGACCGCGCATCGGGCAAGAGGGGTGGAATGGTCCTCATGACTCGGACTCCTGGCTGGACAGGTTGCGCGAGGGACGCGGTGAATGAGCGTGAGCGGTCGCCACGACCCGCCCGACGTAGCCGTGCCGTACCCCGGTGCTGAAGTTGCCGCTGTAGTAGCAGGACAGCGCACGGCGCAGGGCTTCCTGCGCATCGGCGCCGGGCGACGCGCGCTCGAAACACTCGCCAAGCACAGCCTGCATCGCGGTGAGGTTGGTGCAGGGGTCGAGCGCAGTGCCGGGTGTCACGCCCAGACGGGCGAAGTTGGTGACGTTGATCTGCCCAATGCCAACGCTGTAGTTCCAGCCCGTCGCATGGAGAGCATCGATCGTGGCCAGGGCTTCGGCACGGTTTCGTGGCTGCCGAACGAGTGCGCCGCCCACCACGCCGATGGCGTAGGGGTTGAACCCGCTTTCCACGCTGACGATCGCGCGGGCGGTGTCCGGGTGCACCTGCGGCGCACAGGACAGTGCCAGGGCGAGAAAGATTGCGGCGTCCATGGCGGCCCCGATCACGGCAGGTCGGCAGCAGGCGGTGGCAGCGCGGCCAGCCATTTGGCGTAGTCGTCGTCGAAGCGGGTGTCCCAGGTGCCGAGCTGGGTCTTGGCCGCCGGGCTGAAGTCGGTCACCGAATCGCCGTCGAAGCTCCACCATGTCCGCGAGAACGGCGCTCCGTTGATCGACACGGAGATCGCGCCGCTGTAGTCGCACTGATAGATCGGCGCGCTCTCGCCGTCGATGACCCGCGTGTACTGCGGCGGGCAGAAGACGGGTGCGCTCGACCAAGCGTGGTTCGCCGAGTTTCCCGCGCCCGACATGCTGCAGGTCGGGAAGGGCTTGCCCTTGGCCAGGTCCTTGAAGACCGGCTGTACCGGCGGCACGCATTGGGGAATGGCGCGCCAGCTCGGCGCGGCCAGGCACAGCAGCACCAGGCAGCCATCGACCGCTCGTGCGGGGGTCGGGACCAGTGTCACCACCACCGCGAGCAGCAGGCCGAGAGCATGCGCCGCAATGGTCTGCAGTGACCTGGCGCCTTTCGCATTGCCCCGCTTGGCAGCGGCGGTTGAGCGGTCTACATTCGTTGCGCTGTGCATGGTGAGCGTCCTCGGTTTGGCGGTGCTTGGAAGGAGCCATCCCAGGACGCCTTGTTGAACACCGTGAGGACAATCTAGGACCAAACCCCCGACGGCTCGGCGCTGGATTCGGGCCGTTTTCCAGCACGAACGACGCAGATCGAACGCGATGCCCAGCTCTTTTGCTCCTGTCGGCTCGCTGGTGCATCCGCACCAGCTCGAGATTCAGGACTTCAGCCTCTATGCGCTGGTCATCGATGCCCGGCATCCAGCGGCCTACGCACAGGACCACATCCCGGGCGCGGTCAACGTGCCGGCCACATCGGCGACCTCGGTGCCGGCACTGCCCATGCCGCGCGAACTGGCGACGCA
>JANNWR010000033.1:0-5750 GCA_031408715.1 bacterium | reverse complement strand
CCGCTCTTGATTCGCGGAAGTAGCTCAGCCCGGTAGAGCATCACCTTGCCAAGGTGAGGGTCGGGGGTTCGAATCCCCTCTTCCGCTCCATTTCGCACGGGCCGGCTTCCCGCCGGCCCGTGTTGTTTTTTTCGGCGCAATTCGGGAGTAACCATGCCGGAGCCGGCCGGGGAGATACGCAGCGGTAACGCCGCGGTGGAACGTGCGGTAGCGGATCTCATCCGCGCCCTGGGGCTGTCCAGCGCGACGGAGCCCGAACTGGCCCAGACACCCGCACGCGTCGCCGAACTCTACCGCGAGGCGTTCTCGGGGCTGGATCCGGCCAACCATCCTGATCTCGCCACGTTCCCGCATGCTGGACAGGGCGACCTGGTCGTGGTGCGCAACCTCGAGTTCCACTCCCTGTGTGTGCATCACATGGTGCCGTTCTTCGGCCGGGCGCTGGTGGCGTATCTGCCCGGAGACACGCTGGTCGGGATCAGCGCTGCAGCGCGCCTGCTCGATTTCTATGCCCGCCGCCCGCAACTTCAAGAACGCTTGGGTCAGCAGGTCGCCGATCACCTCGACCGTTTGATCCGTCCGCGCGGCGTGGCCGTGGTCCTGGAAGCGCGGCACCTGTGCATGGAGATGCGCGGTGTGCGCAAGCGTGGTGATGTCGAGACGCGTGCCGTCAGGGGTGAACTCGCCGACCCACGCTGGGCGGCGCTGCTGCAGTTCAAGAGCTGACCCCAGGAGCGTTCGACGTGGCCCTGTCCGTGAGCGCCATCGTGGTGACGCGCGACCGGCTGCAGTTGCTGGCGGCAGCACTGGCCTCGGTGGTTGCGCAGTCGCCCGCGCCACTCGAAGTGCGCATCGGTGACGACGGCGGCGGCACCGCTGCTGCGGTGGCTGAGGCAGTGGTGCTGCTCGAGGTCACGCTGCTGCCGCTGTCGTGCGGCCAACCGGGAGCGGCGCGTAATGCCGCCGCTGCCGGCGCGCGCGGCGACGTGCTGATGTTCCTCGATGACGACGATGTCTGGTTGCCCGGGCATCTGCAGGCACTGCTCGGTGCCTTCGCCGATCCGGAGGTGGGTTTCGCGTGGCGCGACAGCCGTGTGCTCCGCGAGGCGCTGGGAGCGGATGGCGTGCGGCACACGCTCGGCGAGCGCGTACTGGCGCGCGACTGGCACGACGCGCTCATGCGCTCGGACGACTACCTGCCACCCAGCGCGTGGGGCGTGCGCCGTTCGGTGTTCGAAGCGCTGGGCGGCTTCGACGACACCTTCCGCTATAGCGAGGACTGGGACTTCGTGTTGCGCGCAGCGGCCGCCACTCGCGTGAGACGCGTGCCGGGCGTGAGTGTGGAGGTGCGGCTGCGCGAGCACGGCAACGCCTCGGCCGAGTTCACGCCCGAACGACTCGACTGTCTGCGCCGTCTCGGCGAGCGCCACGGTTTCCCGACACCTGCTCCGAAGACGTTCTGGGAAGTCGCACTGGCGGTGGGTGAGGGTGCGTCGTGAGCGCCGGGAACTGGACCACACGCGAACTGGTGATCGTCGGCGCCGGGCCAGCCGGAGTGTCCGCCGCGTTGTGGGCCAAGTCGCTGCATCTGGATGTGCTGCTGCTCGAAGGCGCGGAGTTGCCGGGTGGCCAGCTGTTCCACGTGCACTTCCACCCGCGTGAGTTGCCCGGGCTCGAAGCCGGCGATGGCCGCGCGATCGCCGCCACCTACGCGCGCCAACTCGCCGAGAGCGGCATTCCAACTCGTTATGGCGTGCGCGCCGAAAGTCTGGAAGTGTCCGCGTCGGCCCGCGAGCCGCTTCCGACCGGGACGTCCTGCGTCGTGCGCTTGGCCGGTGGCGAACAGCTCGGCTGCCGTGCCCTGCTGATCACCTGCGGCGCGCGCCGTCGCACGCTCGGCGTGCCGGGCGAGGACGCTTTCGTGGGTCGTGGGTTGTCGTATTCCGCGACGCTCGACCGCGCGCAACTCGCGGGTAAGCGTGTCGTGGTCGTGGGCGGCGGTGACGCGGCGTTCGAGAATGCACTCCTTCTGGTGGCCGCCGGCAGCGAGGTGACCGTGCTGGTGCGCGGCTCCATGCGCGCCCGGCCGGAGTTCCGCGATCGACTGGCGCGCGAGCCGCGGGCGCGTGTGCGCGAACATGTGCGTGTGCTCGCGGTCGAAGGCGGGGATCGCGTCCAGGCGCTGCGTGTCCTCGCTCCGGGAGGGCCGGAGGGGGGTGAGCACCTGAGGTGCGAAGGTGTCGTGGTCAAGGTGGGTGTGATGCCCAACACCGAGTGGTGCCGCGACCAGCTGGCCCACGACCCGGAGGGCTACCTGCGGGTGGACGGTACGTTCGCGACCTCCCGCGCGGGCGTGTGGGCCGCCGGGGACATCGTCCGGCCGGCGCTCGCCAGCGTGCCGGTGGCGGCGGGCCACGGGGCGCTGGCCATCGCCGCGATCCGGGCCGCGCTGCGCGGGGCCTGAGACACCGCTTTCGCGCGATCCGGGCACGATCGGCAGGGTCAAGCCCGGGGCTCATCGGGCCGTAAACGAGGGTGTAGCCAGATCGGCCACGACACCTCCCGAGGCCCTCATGCTGTCCTTCGACACGCGTCCCGCCATCTCGCTCGACCGTTCCGCGCCGATCGCGCGCTGGTCGTGGTGCTGGCCGGCGCTCGGTTCCGGGGTGGCGCTGGTCCTCGATGCGATGTGGCCGCTGATGCCCGATGCGCACGGGTACGGCGTGCTGTGGCTTGATATCGCCGCGGTGGCTTGTCTGGTGTGGGCGGCCACCGGTCGCCGCCGTGCGCGACGGGCGGACTGGGCCACGCCGGTCGATGGGCGCGTCCTGTCGGGTTTCATGCTCGCCGTGCTGCACGTGGTGCGGCTCGAGGGCGCAGCCGCGCCGGTGCAGTGGCTCCACCAGATCGCGGCGGGCGGGCTGTGCTTCTACGCGCTCGCGGCACGCCTGCGCCGTGACACGGCTTCGGCGGACGCGTTGTGGCCCGTGTTCGCACTGCTCGCACTCGCGCTGTCGCTCGTCACCCTCGGACCGCTGACGCAAGGCCTCGACGTATTCATGGCTCGGAGCAAGCAGGTCGACGCGCGCTGGCTGAGTGAGTTCGGGCTTGGCAAGACGTTGCTGCTCGTGACCGTGCTCTGCATCGGACGTGCCAGTGAACCCGGTGCGCGTGTGTTCTGGCGCGTGACCGCACTCGTGGGTGGACTCTCGTGCGTCGTCCACCTGTTCACGAACGGCATCGGGCTGCGCGTGGCTTCGCTCAGCAATCTCGACGAGCCGTTCTACTTCGGCACCAGCATCGTGGCGTTCATCCTGCTCGCCGGCATGTCGCGCACGGCATGGGGGCTTGCAAGCGAACGGCCCGGGGAAGCCGGACGCTGGCGTGCGACGGCGGTGATGTTCGCGGTCCTGATCACCTTGCTGCTGTTCGGCGGCACGACCGGTGGCGAAGGGGTGCGTGCGGTCGCCGCCATCGCGGGTGCTGCGGTGGTCGTCGCGCAGGTCGCACCCCGGGCAGCAGCACGCCGGAGTGCACCGAAGGTCGCGGACGCAGTCGGGCGAGCCGAACCTCCGGGCACGCAGGCCTCCCGGGCCGCCTGATCGCGGCTGACAGCGCCTGCCGGTGCCATGACCCGTTGGGTCCGTCGGCGACTCCGACCGACGGAACGACTCGGGTGACGCTTGGGCGGGTTGGCACGACAAGCTGGCCGCGGTTAGCGTGAGTCGGCGCTCGCGCTGGCGGTTGCTCGGCTCGGCTTCTGTTCTGCGGCGTGCGCGCACCACCCCAAGCGAATGTGCGGACCGGCGCTCGCTCGCAGTGCTCCGCTGTCAGCCGAACCGGTGTCATCGCGAGCTGTGGATCCGACCGTCCAGCAGCCTGAGCAACAGGAGGTTCCAGAGTGTTCACCGATCCACGCGATATTGCGCAGCTTGCCGAGCGTGGCATTCCACCGGCTGAAGCGGAACGCCAGTTGGCGGTGCTCGCACGTCCCGCTGCGTGGGCAGTACTGGTGCGCCCATGCACGCCCGGGGATGGGCTCGAGCAGCTCGCTGACGAGCGGATCACGGAGCTGTTGGCGTTGCATGCTCGCGCCGCCGCCACGGGACGTGTCAGCGCGTTCGTGCCGGCCTCCGGTGCGGCGACGCGCATGTTCAAGGACCTGCTCACGGCCCGCGACCGGCCCGGGGACCTGTCGCCCACGAGCGTGCGCGCGGCGACCGATGCCGCTTCGCAGGCGTTGGTGCGTTTCGCCGACGAACTGCCGCGTTTCGCATTCGCCTCGGCGCTCGGCCGGGTGCTGTCGGCGCGTGGGCTCGACCTCGCGCGCGTGCGGACCGACGGGCCGTGGCGCGCGCTGCTCGAGGCCCTGCTGGACCCCGCCGGCCTCGATTCGGCACGCGCTCCCAAGGGCCAGCTGCTATTCCATCGTGAAGGAAGCGTGGCGCGCACGGCGTTCGAGGAGCACTTGGTCGAAGCCGTGGGGCTCACCAGCGGCGAGGACCTTGTCCGCCGATTGGACGTGACCGTATCGAGCGAACATCGCGCTGGCTTCGAGCACCTGTTGCGCGATCGTGTGCCTGCTCTGGCGTCGGAGTATGGCGGCAGCTGGCAGGTGGTGTTCAGCGAACAGCATCCCGCCACGGATACACTCGCGGCCGCACCCGCGGGCGGAGCATTCCGTGACGAGCACGGGCGGCTGCTGTTCCGGCCCGCTGGGCACGGGGCACTGGTGCGCAACCTGGCCGAGTCCGGGCGCGATCTGGTGTTCCTCAAGAACATCGACAACGTCGCGGTGGCGCGCCTGAAGGGCGATACCAGTCGCTGGAGCCGGGCGCTGGTCGGGCTGGCCGCCGGGCTGTCCGAGGGAATCGCCGCGCACGTGCGCGGCGTGCGCGCGGGTGCGCCGAACGCAGCCCAGCGCGCCGTGGCGTTCGCGGAGCGCGAACTGGGCCAACTGCTGTCGCCGGGGCTGCCGGCCGAAGCCATTGTGCAGGCGCTCGACCGGCCGGTGCGCGTGTGTGGCATGGTGGCGAACACGGGCGAACCCGGTGGCGGCCCGTTCTGGGTGGACGGCCCGCTCGGCGTCACGCGCCAGGTCGTGGAATCGGCGCAGGTCGACCTGGCCTCGGCCGCTCAGCAGGCGATCCTGCGCGCGGCCACGCACTTCAATCCGGTGTTCATCGCTTGTGCGTTGCGGGATGCCGATGGTCGCATGCACGACCTCGCTCGCTACGTCGACGACCATGCGGTCATCGTGACCATGAAGTCGCATGGCGGACGCGAACTGCTGGCGCTCGAACGGCCCGGGCTGTGGAATGGCGCGATGGCGCGCTGGCACACGCGCTTCGTCGAAGTGCCGCTGACCGTGTTCAATCCCGTGAAGACGGTGTTCGACCTGCTGCGCCCGGAGCACCAGGGCGAAAACTGAATGACCTGCCATGATCTGGCACCCAGCGGCGGGATGAAGTGGCGAGGAACAGGAAGTGCGAGAACCGCTGGTCCAGGGTCGACGCTTGTGATCCAGTTGCCGACCATGTCGCAGACAATATCGCGCCACACGACGCCGATCACGCCGCGCCCCGCAACGCGGGATCACGTCGCGACCAGCTCGCGGCTGCTCGGCGTCTCCTTGTGCGCGATCCGGCGCGACAACGCCGCGAGTGCCGCGACGACGCGTGCCTCCGCACTCGCTTCGGCCGGCAGCATCGCCGCCGCCGAGAGCCCGATGCTCACCTCCGGGCGTTTGT
>JANNWR010000032.1:0-16234 GCA_031408715.1 bacterium | reverse complement strand
ATCATCCGCTTCGAGCCCGATGCTGAACGCGGCGTGCTCGTGAAGGGCGCGGACGTGAGCGCGTTCTGCAAGCTGTGCGGCGAGTGCGTCGCGGTCTGTCCCGAGAAGCTGTTCTCGGAGGGCAGTTACGAGGAAGTCTGGGACGAGGCCGGTCCCGCGGAGGTGATCTCATGAGCACGATCACACAGGCGGGTGCGCCCGCTCGTCACACACGCACGCCGTCGGGTGAGCGCTATGACAACGTGCTGGATCTGTCGAAGGTGCGGGCCGCACATGTGCCGCTCTACAACGAACGCGAGCAGGTGACGGCCGACGGCAACACGGCAGCCGCGCTCGCCACGCTGCAGATGTGGCGCACACTCATCGTGCCGGGATTCCCGATCACGCCGTCCACCAAGTATCTGGAGTTCATCGCGGCCAAGGTGTCGTCACAACCGGGCACGCCGCGGCGCGTGAAGCTGCTCGAGGCCGAGCATGCGGTCGCGGACTACATGGTGGGCGGCGCGGCCGCGTGTCGCGATCTCATCTTCGCCACTGCCACCAGTTCTGTCGGGCTCGATCACATGACCGAGACCACGCGCTCACTGGGGGCTTCGGGCCTGGGCAACGTCATGATCGTGGACGTCTACCGCGCCACGGCCAACTTCCCGCTCTGCATCGAGGGGGATCCGTCGGACGCTCTGGCGCATCGGGACGACGGTTTCATCCAGATCTGTGCGCGCGGCAAGCAGCAGATCTACGACACCGTCATGCAGGCGCCGTGTCTGGGGATGCAGTCCGACATCATGACGCCGACCATGCCGGGCTACTACGGCATCAAGGACAGTCATCGCAGCGCACGCTTCACGGTCGAACCCGACCGTGACGTGCACGCGTTCCAGGACGCGTGGATCCGGCCGTGCGAACTGCCGGGCACGCTGAATGGCGACACGGCGATGGGTAACTGCGTCACGTCGCGGCATTTCCAGGGCTTCAAGATCGCCCAGAAACGCCGTCTCGAGCAGGTGCTCGAGACTCTGCCAAAGCTCGGCGCGGACTTCGAGAAGCGTTTCGGACGACCCGGGCTGGCGTACTTCGACGAAGTCGGCTTCGAAGGCGACGCTCCGGTCGACATCGCGGTGCTCAGCATGGGGCCGGACTTCGGGACGTTCGAGGCCCTGCGCGAGCGCTGGTCGATGGAGCGGGGCCTGCGCGTGGCGGGCATCGCGATGCGGTTGATCACGCCGTTCCCGTCCGCCGCCGTGGCCGCCAAACTGGCGCGCGCCAAAGTCGTGCTGGTGGTGAATCAAGCGCATCACCCCGGGCGCGGGCATCTGACGCTCGACGTCGCCGATGCGCTCGAAGGTCAGGTCGCGCGGCCGCGCATCGTGGCTGCATTCGCTGGTATGGGTGGCGCCGATGTCTCGGAGTCGACCTGGGAGGCCATGCTGGATGAAGCGGCGTGCGCCATCTCGAATCCGCCGTCGCAGAAGTGGATGGTGTTCCACGAAGGAGCACGGTTATGAGCGGCTACAAGGAGACTGCGCTTAAAGAGAGCTGCTTCCGGCCGGGATCCACACTTTGTCCCGGTTGCATGGAGTCGGTGGCGTTCCAGAACATCGGGCGCGTCACGGACAACGGCGTCAAGACCGTGTTCTCGATCGGCACGTCGTGCGCGGAGGTCTCGACGCTGGCGTTCCCGCACGTCGTGGCATGGGGCCGCGGCGATGCTCCGCCGGACGACTTCGCCAAGTCGTTCAGCATCCTGCACAACGTGTTCGAGTCGGCGCCCACGCTGGCCGAAGCGACGCGTGACGTGGCGGATGCGCTGACGGCCGTCGGCGCGATGACGGCCAAGGTGCAGGTGCTGAGTGTGTCGGGCGACGGCGGTGCGCTGTCGATCGGCCTGCGCACGCTGCTGCACACGATCCATCGCCGCACGCGCGTCACCATCATCGTGCTGGTGAACGAGATCTTCGCCAACACCGGGTTCCAGTACAGTCCGGCGACGATGCCATTTGCCGACACGAGCACGACTCCGGCCGGCACCATGCCCGGCAACATGAACCCGCCGCTCGACTACATCCATCTCGCCATCGCGGCGGGGGCGGGGCTCGTGGCACAGTTGTCGCCGGCACACGGTAAGTTGTTCGTGAAGACCATCGAGCGTTCGCTCGAGTGCGAAGGCACCGCGGTGATCTTCATCCCGGCGCCGTGCATCAGTGGCTGGAAGTACGAGGACGGCCAGACGGTCGAGTTGGCGCTGCTTGGTGCACGTTCGGGCGTGTTCCCGCCATTCGTCTGGGAACGCGGCAAGGGCGGCAGCGTGAAGGACTGCTCGAAGAACGCTGCCGAGCGTCCGGCGATCGAGGAGTTTCTCGGCGCCCAGCGACGTTTTGCGCACCTCGTCAAGAAGGACCCAGTCACCGGCAAGGTGACGCCCAAGCCGGGACGCGAGCAGGATCTCGAGCGGCTGAAGGCCTGGGTGCAGTCGAACGTCGAACGCTGCTATGCGCTGGCGCAGCTGACCTGAGAGCCGGTCGGCCCGCTTCCGGGCCGCTGACAGGGAGGCCGCGCGCAGGGATGCTGGGCTGGAGGCGGTGCTGAGGCACCGCCTCCACGCTCGATCGCCTAGCCGCGCTCAGGCCTCCGACTTGGCCTCTTCCTTGGTCTCGCTCGAATGCCCGGGGAAGTAGCGTGCCTTGGGATCGACCAGCAGCTTGGCCCCGCACACCGCCATCGCCGCTTCGCCGAAGCCGGTGGCGATGAGCTTCAGCTTGCCGGGGTAGTTCACCAGGTCGCCCGCACCGAACACTCCGGGCAGGTTGGTCTCCATCTTCTGGCTGACCTCGAGCGAGTTGCCCTTGATGGTCAGTCCCCAGGTCTTGAGCGGGCCCAGGTTGGCGACGAACCCGAAGTTGACGACCACGTCGTCGATCTCGAGCACGGTCTCTGCCTTGGTGCGATTGTCGTAGATGATGGCGCGCTGCAACGCACCGTCGCCCTCGATCGTCTTGAGCTCGTGGAAGGGCACCACGTTGCAGCGCGACGCGTAGAGCTTGGCGACACTGTCCTCGTGTGCGCGGAACTGGTCGCGGCGGTGGATGAGCGTGAGCTCGCTGGCGAGCGGCTCCAGGTGCAGCGCCCAGTCGACCGCCGAGTCGCCGCCGCCCAGCAGTAGCACGCGGCGGCCCTTGAACACGTCCAGGCCCGGCAACACGTAGTGCAGACCATGGCCCTCGTAGCGTGCGAGCGCGGCGTCGGGCAGCTTGCGGGGCGCGAACGAGCCGATGCCCGAGGTCAGCAGCACGGTCTTGGTGCGATGCTGCACACCCTTGTCGGAACCGATGACGTAGCCCGCGTGTTCGCCCGGAAGCGCGGTCAGCGTCATGGCCTGTTCGCCGAGACACACGGTGGGCCCGTACTGCATGGCCTGCTCGACCAGCTGATCGACGAGAGCCTTGGCTTTCACAGCCGGAAACCCCGCGACGTCATAGATGAACTTGTCGGGATAGAGCGCGGCCAGCTGCCCTCCCGGCTCGGCCAGAGCGTCGATGACCTTGACCTTCATGGTGCGCAGCCCGGCGTAGAACGCGGCGAACAATCCAACGGGACCGGCGCCGACGATGGTGACATCGTACTCGGCATCGACGGGCAGCGGTGCAGGTGGCGTGGCGGCGGTGTGGCTCATTTCGCGGCTTCCTCGGGGACGAGTCGGACGACCGGGGTGGGAGCGAGGGTTGCGGCGGCGCGCCGAGTGGCACGCCGCCGCGCACCGCGCCACCTTACTGCAGCTTGATGATCTTGAGCACCACGAGAATGGGCACGATCACCGCGATGATCGCCTCGCCCGCGATGAATCCCGAGGCCAGTGCGGTCTTGGTGCGGTTCTCACCATCGCTGCCGGTGTTGGCCGACTTGGGCCAGAACTCCGCGACCAGTGCACCCAGGAACATGGTGACGATCGCGCTGCCCGGCACGAGCATGCCGATGCCGATGCCGGTGGGGGACGGGCAGTACTTCTTGAAGCGCGTGCCCTCGATGATCGTGAACACGATGCCCAGCACGACCGCGATACCGAGCGCGGTGACGGCTCCCGCCGGCAGCGCCGACAGGCCCTTCGAGAGCAGCGTGGCGAAGCCGGCCCACTTCTGCGAGATGGGCGACTGCAGGCCGTTCTCGCCGCCGATGCCATAGGTGTCGCGCAGCAGCGGATACACCACGGCGACCGTGGCGGCGCCGATCGGCACGGCGAGCAACTGGATGTAGGTGAGGTAGCGCGGCTTGCTCCCCATCATCTCGCCGGTGCGGTAAACCTGCATGAGCCCTTCGGACTCCGACGCGATGGTGCCGGTGACACCGCTCGCCACCATGTTCGCCATCACATGGCCGGGGGCCAGCAGGCCGAACACCGCCTGCATCATGTTCGACATCGCACTGATCGGGCCCCAGTTGGTCTCGCCGAAGACGCGCAGGCCGACCAGCATGAGCGGGATCGACAGCACGATCGCCACGAGTGTCATCCAGATCGGCATGCCAAGTGTGTATTGCACCCACACCACGAGCAGCGAGCACACGATCGAGCCGCCGATGACCCACTTCATCGGGAAGTCGCCGGCGTCGATGTCGGCGCCCGACAGGTTCTTGAACGTCTTCACGAGGATGTTCCAGCGCAGGAACAGCGCGGTGAGTCCGCCGGCCACCAGCATGCCGGTCGCCGGCCACATGACCCACAGCAATACCTTGCGGCGCACGAGTTCGTCGATCACGCCGTTCTGCAACAACAGCGGCGGCGCGATCACCCACGAGATGAACGCACCCGCGAGCATGCTGGTGTTGACGCGCAGTCCCACCAACATGCCGGCGCCAAGGGAGAGCAGGCTGTACGAGATGCCCATGCCCATCTTGGAGCCGAGCGCGCCGAACGGCAGCATCTCCGGGAGGCGATACCAGGCCTGCGCGAGCACGCGCGTGTCCTCGCGGATCCACATGATGACGGCCGAGGCGAGCGAACCGAAGCCCATGGCACGCGTCGCGGTCTTGGAACCGTGGCCGCGCTCGTCAAGCACCAGGATGGTCTCGCCCGCAGCGACACCGTCGGGATAGGGCAGCTTCTCGTCGATCACGAAATGCCGGCGCATCGGCACCGATAGCAGCACGCCGAGCAGTCCGGCCGACGAGAGCCAGAGAAACGTCTGCATGGGGGAGAGCGAGAACGTGAACCCCAGACTCGGGTCCATCTTCAGCATGTCGAATGCGGCCATGATCACGCACAGGAACGCAGTCTGGCCGGCGGCGGTGCCGGCCGACTGGATGACGTTGTTTTCCCAACGGCTGAAGTCGGGGAACACCAGCCCCAGCGACAGGAATCCCAGGAACGCCGCCACGACCGAGATGTTCGGGCCGAAGCCGAGCTTCAGGACGATGTAGGGGTAAGCCGCGCCGATGATCGCCGAGATGACGATCGAGGCCAGGACGGCGCGAAGCGTGAACTCCTTGCGAGGACTGCCGCCGGGCGAACCACTCCCGGATGTGGCTGCGGTTGCGACCGGCTGGGAAGGGGTCATGCTGCACAGGCTAGCAAGCCAGCCCCGGTGAGCACCAGCGGAGCTGGTTCCAACCCCGGAACGATCTGGGGAATCGGGGGCGAGTGAGGTGGGAGCGAAGCTGTCTCGACGACGTGTGAGTGCAGGGGTGATGGATGGTGCCGCTTCCTCACGACGGGGCAGTGTGAGCACACTGCGTGTGAGTTTCCGGCGACGTGGTCCCTTCTTTCTCCTCGACTCCGGGGCGAAGCGGTATCACTCTTATGGAGTAGGTCCCTGCGCATCTGAGTTCCCTCAACAGTTCCGGGATGCACTCCCGGTCAAGCGGTCCACCGCGTAACCCCATGCGCGTGCGTGCGACCGAAGTCCCCCGTAGGAGGTCGAACATGACACCTCGCCGCCCCGAATTCGCTGCACTCGCCCTTGCCACGATCGCTTCGAGTGTGTTCTCCGCCCTGCCCGCGAATGCTGCGGTCTACACGTACAGCTGCATCTTGAACGCTCGTCAGGAAGTGCCGCTGGTGGCGTCAGCCGCGCTGGGTGCGGGTCGGTTTATCATCGATACCGACGCCAACACCGTGAGCTACCGCATCACGTTCGGGGGTCTCTCCGGTGCCGAGACCGCGGCGCATATCCACGGCATCGCCGCCCAAGGGGTGAACGGTGGCGTGTTGACCGCATTGCCCGCGGGAAACCCGAAGGTTGGCGTGTGGAACTATCTCGAGGTCCAGGAGGCGGATATCCTCGCCGGCCGCACCTACGCGAACATCCACTCGACGTTCGCGCCGGGTGGTGAGCTGCGCGGCCAGATCGTGCAGTTCAACGCGTTGCTCGACGCCAAACAGGAGGTTCCTGCCAACCTCAGCACCGGCTCCGGCTGGGTCACCGCCACCATCGACCCGTTCGCCAACATCATCAACTACTACATCTTCTACGAGGGACTCAGCGGAGCCGTCGTGAACGCCCACTTCCATGGGAATGCCTTGCATGGGGTTGGATCAGGCGTGAAAGCCGCGATCCCCTTCGGACCCTCGCCGATGATCGGCACCGTGGCGTATGCGCAAGACGACGAGCCTGCCTTGCTCTCGGGCCGCATGTACGTGAACTTGCACACGGCTGCGAATCCGGGTGGCGAGGTGCGCGGACAGTTCGTCCCGACGATCGTCCCGATTGACAGGACTCAGGAGGTGCCTCCGACCGCGGCGACCACTTCCGCTGCATTCGCGATGGTCGCGGTCGATGAACTCAACAATACGCTCAGTTACGATGAGCGCGTGATCGCGCTGTCGGCGGCCCAGACTGCGGCGCATATTCACGGCTATACGGTTCCTGGCCTGAACTCGGGAGTCGTACACGCTCAGGCCGTGGGAGCGCAGGTCATCAACAGTTGGATCTACGGTGCGGTCAACGAGGACAACGTTCGGAACGGTCTCACCTACTTCAACATCCACACGTCGGCATTTCCGGGCGGCGAGATTCGCGGCCAGCTGCTCGGGGTTCCGATCATCGATCCCGCCTTGCTCGGCGTCGGCCCGGGTGGCCCGCGCCTGACCTCCGGCCTCGCCGCGGCACCGAATCCATTCGGGGCACGCACGCTGTTGTCGTTCCAACTCGCGCGTACCGGCACCGTGTCGCTGTCGATCGTCGGCGTCGATGGCCGCGCGGTCCGCACGGTCCCGGCCGCGATGTACGCACCGGGCGCACACACGTTCGATTGGGACGGCACCGATGACGCCGGTCGCGCCGCCGCTTCGGGCGTGTACTTCGCGGTCATCCGCACGCCGGATGGGATCCGCACCACGCGGCTTGCGCGGCTTCGCTAGCGCCCTTCACCGATCGCGACACGAACGGCCGCTCCCGGGTGGGGGCGGCCGTTTCGTCATTTTCTCGCGCTGAGTCCGGACTCGCGAATGGTTGCTGACCGATCGCACGCAACCCATCAGTTGGTAGATCATCGAGTTCCAGTCACCACTTGACGGACGGCCATCGTACGCACGGACAACGTATTGGCTGGCTTTAGGGCCGAGGTTCGTAGAGGGTGATGCGAAAACTTGCACTCATCAGGCCACTTCACACTATCCTTCGGTAGCGCAATCACTTCCGGGCAAGTCGTGCCCTATTGATGAAGGCGTGACGCGGGCGGGGGGTCCCATGGGGTACTCAGGGTCATGAACGACCAATACCGCTGGGTGGCGATCGACTCCGACGGATATCAGTTCATGAAACCGGTGTTCAGTTCGCTGGCGGTCCGCTCGCTTCGGCTGTTCACCGAGGCAAAGGATCCCGGCAGCCGCTGTGACCGCAGCAGTCACGGTGGTCTGGTCACCGCGGTGGCGCAGCTCAACGGCCGCAGGGTCGCGGTCGTGTGGAGTGACTTCCGCGTCGACGGTGGTTGCTACAGCCATGCCAACTCCCGCCGCTTCTCGGCGTTCCTGCGCGAGCTCCGACGCGAGGGAGATGGCGGTCCGCCGCTGTTCTACGCCGTCAGCTCCGCCGGCGTCAGCCTCATGCAGGGTCGGACGGTGTTCTCCGAGGCATTCCAGTTGTGGCCCAAACTACTGGCTTACTCCCGCGAGCAACTGGTCGTGACCTGTGCGCTGGGGAAGTGCCTGGGACTCGCGGCACTGCTCTTTGGTCTCGGTCATTACCGGATGGCGGTCGGCGGTCGAACACATATCAACCTGACCGGTCCCGAAGTACTCGCGTTGTTCTTCGGGGAGAGCATCGACTTCGAGCATCAGGCCTCGGCAGAAGCCGTGCACGACCACACCGACCTTATCCACGAACTGGTTCCGAGCGTCGAAGCGGCATTCGCGCGCTGGAAGAGCCTGCTGACTCCGGCCGCGCACACGCGGCCCTCGGTTCCCGACGATGACCCGACCACCGATGCGTTCCTGACACAGTTCCTTGATGGCACGCCGCTGGAGTTGTTCGCGGGGTCGTGCGCGAGCCTGCGCGTCTTCCTCGGCACACGGGGTAGCCGGCCTTTGGGCATCTTCATCAACCCGCCACGCCGCACCAACAACCTCATCACGGTTCGCGCGCTCGAGAAGTACGCCGCAGGGCTCGACCTGTTCCGGGCCATGCGGTTACCCATCGTGAGCTTTCTCGATTCGCCGGGAGTGGATCCACGCTTCGAGCAGAGCAACGCGAACAACATCCGCAAGATGCTGTGGGTCGGTGAGAAGCTCATCCAGTATCCCTACCGGGCGATGGGCGTGGTGAATGGACGCTGCTTCGGCGGTGCATCGTCACTCACCATTCCCAAGGTGTTCGGCGGCTGGCGAGCACTGGCGATGCGCGGCAGCGAGATCGGAGCGATGCAGAGCGGCATCATCGACCAGTTACTGAGGCAGAGCCCGCGGCTGCATGAACAGTGGCTCCAGAGCGCGGCGACGCAGAACCCGGAGTTGGAGGATCTGCTCGCATCGGGCATGCTCGACGCGGTCATCGATCCCCATGAACTGCCCGCGGAGATCGACCGTCTGCTGTCCGGGGCGGACACGCCCGCTTCGCCACGACACGACACGACCCACGCCAGCTCTGCCCCGCCGTGGGATGACACCGGATCCGCCTCGAAGCGCTTCCTGGCCCGGCTGTTCTCACGATGAGGGCCGCGATCTCGGGGACCGGGCACTACGTTCCGGGGCCGCCGATCACGAACGGCGACCTGATCGCGCGCCATGCGCTGCGCATCAAGCCGTCCTTCGTGGAGCGCAGCATCGGAGTCGAGACACGCCACTTCGCGTCTCCGGATCAGGCCACCAGTGATCTCGCGACCGAGGCCGCGAAGCGGGCCATCGCGGCGAGCGGACTGCCCGCTTCGGCCATCCGTCGCATCCTGCTCGCCACGGTAAGCGGCGACTACCCGACGCCCGCGACGGCGTGCATGGTGCAGCGGAATCTCGGGCTGGTGGGATGCGCGGCCATCGATATCGTGGGGGCGTGTTCCGGCTTTCTGCAGGCCCTCGACCTGGGCGCGCGCTGTGTGGCGACCGGTGAGGGGCCGGTGCTCGTGATCGGGGCCGACGTGCGCTCGCGTCAGTTGAACTTCACGGACCTGCGCACGTTGTTCCTGTATGGCGATGGCGCAGGCGCAGTGGTGCTCACCGAAGCGCGAGGGGACGAAGGCGTTCAGCACTCCATACTCACGGCCGACGGCGCCGGCGCCGAAGCCGTGTACATTCCCGCCGGCGGCTCGCGCGAGCCACTCACGCCGAATGGCCTGACCGCACATCGCGGCACGATCACCATGCCCGATGGCCATCGTGTCGCCGATGCGGCGCGGGCGGGCTTCCGGCACTTGAGTGAGCGGCTCACAGCGGAGACTGGCGTATCGGTGAGCAACATCGATGTGTTCATCACGCATCAGCCGAACCTGTACCTCGTGCGGCAGATGCTCGCCGACATTGGGGTCCCCGAAGAACGCTCCTGGATCAACTTCAGCACGTACGCCAACACCACCTCGGCATCGGTGCCGATCGCACTGTCCGAAGCAGTGGCGGCTGGCAGGCTGAAGCCCGGGAGCACTCTCGGCCTTGCCGCCGTGGGGGCCGGTTTCGCAGGTGCGATCCAACTGGTGCGCTGGGGGAACGCATGATCATCGTGACCGGGGCGAGCCAGGGCATCGGCTTCGAGTGCGCGCGAGAACTCCTCGAGCGATCGGCGTCGACCGTGTGGCTCACGGGACGCTGCGCGGAGAGGCTGGAACGTGCGCGACTGGCGCTGCCGGCCGAGTTCCAGTCGCGCGTTCGCACGAGCGTGTGCGATCAGGGTGAGCCGGACGCCGTCGGCCGCCTGCTGACCGTGATCGCGGCGCTGGAAGAGCCTTTCGAAGGCGCGATCCTCGCGGTGGGCGTGAATCCGATCTACGAAGAGGGACCGCGCCGGCTGCACATGCTCGATGAGGAGACGATCGAACGCGTCATCCGCACCAACTGCACACAGACACTGCGGCTGAGCGCGGCAATGCTCGGACGCTTTCGGCAGCAGCGTTCCGGCGTGCTCATCTGGATCGGCTCCCGTGCCGCTCGCATCGGGATGCCCGGTGCCGCGCTCTACGGCGCCAGCAAGTCATTCTTGTCGGGGCTCGCCATCGCGGCGCACCACGAGTACGCCAGTCGCGGGGTGCGAGTGCATGTACTGCATCCCGGAGTGGTACGCACGCCGCGTACGAGTGCCGTCGCAGATGACTTCGCCGCGAAGCATGAGGTGGTCGTTTCTGAAGCGGCCGATGTCGCGCGCCGGGTGGTGGACGTGTTCCTGAGTGGCGAACCCGAGCGCGTGGAGATGGACGTATGATCGCGCTCGAAGTGCTGTGGTGGCTCGGCTGGATATGGTTCGCGGCGTGGGCGGCATTGCCGCTGGCGCTGGTCGGCAGGACCGGACCGTTGCTCGGCGTGGTGCTGTGGGCCGTGCTGGCGCCGTGGACGGCGCTGCTCGGCATGGCCGTGGTGCACCAGCTGCTGCCCGCGGCCGAGCCGGGCACGTTCCGCATGTTCGCCGACCGCGGAAGTATCCGCTGGGCACTCAAAGGCTGGGCGCCGACGTTGTACCTGTCGGTGTTCCAGCCGGTGTTCTTCCTGAGCCCTTTCTTCCAGCGTGTGGTGTTGCAGGCATTCGGCGCGCGGCTCGGCGCAGGTGCTCAGGTGACGACGCGCACCAGCATCCGCGAACCGCATCTGGTGCACATCGGCCGTGGTAGTGTCATCGGCGAATACGCGCATCTGGCGTGTTCGTTTCAGCCCAAACCACACACCCTGGTGGTGGCAGCCATCGAGATCGGTGATGACGTGCTGATCGGAGGCTACTGCGTATTGGGAGCCGGCTGTCGTGTCGGCTCGCGCAGCATCCTGGAGTTCCGGGTGGCCGTGGGCTCGCATGCCACGATCGGTGATGACACGCGCATCGGCGCGGGTACCGGTATTCGCAACCGCGCGCGCATCGGCAATAGCGTGCACATCGGCAAGGAATGCTCGATCGCCTTCGGGGCAGTCGTTCCCGACGGCACGCGACTGCCCGACGGCAGCGCGTGGCCCGCGGTCGCCGGGAGCGTGGCGGGACAAGACTCGTGATCGCGAACTGGTTGTTCGAGCGCAGCTATCGCGCGTTCGTGGCCGCGTGTGATGCGCCATTGCGAGCACAGGCGGCACGGCTGCGTGCCGTACTCGTGCAGGCCGAGCGCACCGACATCGGCAGGCGTTGCGGTTTCGCGCGCATCGGTCGCATCGCGGACGACGCGGCGATGATCCATGCCTACCAGGACGCGGTGCCCATCCGCACCTACGCGCTGATGCAGGAGGATCTGGCCGCGGTGTACGCCGGCGACTGGCGGCGGCTGTGCCCGAGCCGGCCGGTGTTCTTCGCGATGACGGCCGGCTCCACCGGCCGCTTCAAGTACATCCCGGTGACGCCGGAGTTCCGGCGCGAACTGCGCGAAGGCTCCATGGTGTTCAGCGGCGCAATGCAGGCGTGCTATCCCGCCGTGCGCGCCCGGAGCATCCAGTTCCTGGTCGGCTCCGCCGAGGGCGGCACGTCGCCGTCGGGGACCCCGCAGGGGTTCGCATCGGGCTTCAACTACAAGAACTTCCCGTGGCTCGTCCGCCGACGGTTCATCGTGCCTTACTGGGTGTTCACGATCGCCGACGTCGAGGAGCGCAACTATGCTGCGGGTCGCATCCTGGTCTCGGCGCGCCGGCTCGGCGCGCTGTGCGCGATCTCGCCGGTCAATCTGATCAACCTGCGGCAGACGCTCGAACGGCAGGCCGAGCGGCTGTGCGCCGATCTCGCGGCCGGCACGCTCGAGGTGCGCGGGGAATCGGCGGTTCCCGGCACGTTCCGCACGCGCCCCGATCTCGCACTCGCAGAAACGCTGCGCACGGCACGGCAGCGCGACGGCCGGCTGCCCACCGCGCTGCTGTTCCCGGCCCTCGAGATGCTGGTGTGCTGGCGCGGTGGGAACATGGGCTACTCGCTCGACGAGCTCGATACCGAGTTCGGCGTGGCGGGCCACCTGGAGTTCCCGATCTCGGCGAGCGAAGGTGTGTTCGCGATCCCCGATCACCCGAATCGCGCGGGGGGGCCGCTGGCGATCACATGCAATGTCATGGAGTTCGTGCGCGACACACCCGGCGCGTCCGGGGTGACGCGGGCGCTGCGGGCCGATCAGCTCGAGGTCGGCAGTGAGTACCGGATCGTGATCACCAACAGCGGCGGGCTCTATCGTTACGACATGGAGGACATCGTGCGGGTGACCGGCATGGCGAGTCGCACGCCAGTCATCGAGTTCGTCTCCAAGGCAGGCCGGCGCACGTCGGTGAGCAACGAACGGCTCACCGAACTGGACGTCACGCATGCCATGCAGGCGACCAGCCGCTCATGCGGGCGCTGGTTCCGCGACTTCCTGTTCGTGCCGTGCTCCGACCGGCGCTATCGCGTCGTGCTGGATGGCGCCGAGCTCGGCGGCACGGATCCCATGCCGCGCGAGCGCTTCATGCCCGCGCTGGCCGCCGAGCTGGAACGCCAGTTGCAGGCCGCCGCGACGGGATACGCATTCGAACGCGAGGATGCACTGCTCGAGCCACTCGAGGTCGTGGTCACCGCGCCCGGGCAACTGGCGGCGCACCTGCATGAGGCCTGCGGGGCACCGTCCATCCCGAGTGCGCAGATCAAGCCCGTGCGCCTCACCATCGAGTTCGACCTGCACCGGCGGTTCGCCATCGAGAGCATCCATGCGGCTTAGTATCCCGGGCGTGCGCGTCGTGGCTGTGGAGACTTGCGACTTCGGGCTCATGGCGCGCTACGACACGGCTGCGTTGTTGCGACTGGCGAGTCCTGAGCGTGCTGAGCGTGTGCTCGAGTCGCCAGTCTCTCGCCGGATGCTGACCGAACTGGGCGTCGAGTATCGACACATGACGCAAGTGCCCGGTCAGCCGTCCGACCCAGCAAGGCTCACCGCACTCGACCTGGCCCGTTCGGCGCTCGAACGATTGCGCGCGCGGCGGCCCCGTGTGCTGGACCAGCTCGACGCGTTCATCTTCGTGAGCACTTCGAATCCCAACCCCAGCAACTGCCAGGCGGCTCTGCTCGCCGAGCGGCTCGGGTTCACTGCGTCATGCTCCGACATGAAGGCCGGCTGCAGCAGTGGCGTGCTCGCCCTGGCGCAGGGGGCGCTGCTCATCGGGGCCGGCTGCGAGCGCGTGCTGGTGGTGATGGCCGAGAACCTGTCGCAACTCACCCCGGCCGAGGACCTGCGCGCGCTACTCACCGTGGGGGACGGTGCGGCCTGCGTGCTGCTGGAGAAAGCGACTGGCCCGGGTTTCCTGAGCGTGCTGCATAACACCGCGCCCGAGTTCGCGAGTGCGTTCGTGCTGCGTACTCCGTTCCCGCCGGCCCGACCGGACGCGCGCTATGTGTACGAGTTCTCCGACACGCAGGTCGTGCCCGAGTTCGTGCACCGGCGCTGGCGCGAGCTCGTGCATGAGAGCTGCGCCGCCTCTGGCACGACCGTGCGCGGGCTGTCGCAGTGCTTCCTGCATCAGACGCATGTGGCACAGATCGAGTCACTGGTCCGCGACACGGGGCTGGCACCCGCCAGCGTCCCGCTCGTCGTGCAGGACCACGGCAACATGGGCTCGCCGACGTTCGCAGTGGCGATGGCCCGGACGTTCGCGAGCCTCGTGCCCGGTCAGCGCTACCTGATGGCGGCCGTTGGCGGTGGGGTGAGCTCGTGCGCCATCGTCGCGGAGCACGCGTGATGAGCCGGCCTCCAACAGCAGAGCGCCTGCCGCTGTCGCGCGTACTCGTGCGCGCTCGTGGCTGGATCGCGCTGGCATGGGTGGTGCTCGCCGGCCTGCTGGTGCCACAGGCCAGCCGCATCGCGCAGGTGCTGGACACCGGCGCGCACATCCGCGGCACGGAGTCAGGCGAGGTCGAGCAGTTACTCGCCGGCCCGCTGGCCTCCAAGTACGCCCACTACGGCGTGTTGGTGGTCACCGGCGTCCCTTCGCCCGATAAGACGCACGGGACGGTGGCGCTGCGCCGTATCGTCGAGCCGCTGCGCGAAGCCCAAGCCGTGTCGGGCGTGTTCTCGTATCTCGACTTCCCGGACAGCATGTTCACGTCCCCGCGCGGGAAGGGCACCATGGTGCTCGTCGGCTTCGATGCCGCTGCCGGTTCGCCCGACAAGCTGCTGCCCGGGCTTCGAGAGCTGACCGAGAGTCTCGAAGACAGCCTGCGCGGCGACTTCCCGGCGGCCAAGCTGCAATGGACGGGTGAGACCGCGCTCAACGTCGACTTGCGTCACGCCAGCAATGAGGATGTCACCGCGGCCGAGCACCGCGCGCTGCCGTGGACCGCGGTCTGCCTGCTGATCGCGTTCGGCGCGCTGGTCGCAGCACTCCTGCCCGTCGTCTCGGGGGCGCTGGCGATCGCGATCACGCTGGGTGCCGCGGCCGTTGTCGCGCGCTTCTGGCCGTTGTCGATCCTGCTGCAGAGCGTCGTGGCCATGCTCGGCCTGGGGCTCGGCATCGACTACGCGCTACTCATGGTGAGCCGGTTTCGCGAGGGGCTGGCGGCCGGCATCGCACCCGAGCAGGCCGCCGAGGATTCCGCGCGCCACGCCGGCCACACCATCCTGTTGTCCGCCGCCGCGGTGGCACTCGGTTTCGCAGTGCTGCTCACGGTGCCCCTGAACGAGATGCGCGCGATCGCGGTGGGTGGGTTGCTCGTGGTCATCGTCTCGGCACTGCTGGCGACGACGTTGCTGCCCGGTGTGCTTGCGGCCATTGGAGCGCGCGTGGACTGGGGTCGGCTGTGGCGGCCGCGCGCGCCGGGCACAGGCTCCGAGAGCTGGCGGCGCTGGGGACGCAGGGTCACGGCGCGGCCGTGGCTGGCGTTGGTGCTGGGAGCGCTGCCACTGGTGCTGCTCGCCACGCAGGCGCCGCTGCTGCGTACCGGCCTGCCGCGCGGCAACTGGCTGCCGTCATCCATGGAGTCGGTGCGCGCGCTCGACGACCTGCATGCCATGGGGCGCCGCGGCATCGTGCAATCGATCCGCGTCGTGGTCGAGTTCCCGCAGGCCACGCCCGAGCAGCGTGCGCAGGACTGGCACGCGGTCGCGCGTTTTGCCGGCGCGTTGCATGACGACGAGCGCATCGAGCGCGTGCGATCGGTATTCACGGTCGCCCAAGCGGCGCATGTCGATTGGGCGGAGTGGGTGACGCTGCCCGAGGGGTTCGCCCCACCGGCCATGCGCGGGCTGGTGAGCGCCGACGGCCGCATGGCGCTGCTCGAACTGATGCCGAACGACGCGACCACGCCCGAGCAGGCCGTCTCTCTGGCTCGGGAGTTGCGCGCGACCGCCGCTTCACGCATCGGCGTGCCCGGCCTGCGCACACGGGTGGGCGGACTGCCGGCGTTCAACGCCGACTATCAGGACGCCGTCTCGGGCCGGTTCTGGCAGGTGGTCCTGTTGATCGTGGGCGGCACATTGGTAGCCTTGTTCCTGGGGTTCCGTTCGGTCCTGGTGCCATTGAAGGCCATCGTCTTGAACCTGCTGACGGTGGCCGCGACGTTCGGCGCCGTCGTGCTGGTCTTCCAAGAGGGCCACGGCACAGCGGCATTCGGACTCGCCGAGCCGCTCGGCGCGGTGTTCTCGTCGCTCCCGGTGATGGTGTTCTGCATCGTGTTCGGGCTCAGCATGGACTACG
>JANNWR010000031.1:0-24401 GCA_031408715.1 bacterium | reverse complement strand
CCAGTTCGGCGGGCATTACACCGAGCTCGTGACGCACCGTGACCGCATCCTGCGATTGATCGAGCAGGAGGAAGCCAGCTTCAGCCAGACCTACGAGGCCGGGATGGAGAAGCTCGAGAAGCTGCTCGCACAAGGGCTGACCGAGATCCACGGTCACGATGCATTCGTGCTGCACGACACTTATGGCTTCCCGATCGAACTCACCGAGGAGATCGCCTCGGCGCGGGGCGTGACGGTCGACCACGACTCGTTCCGCGAGCAGATGGAGACCCAGCGCGCGCTGTCGCGTGCCTCGAGCCGGTTCGCCAAGGACGCCGGCAGCGAGAAGCGCGCATGGACCATGCTGAAGCCGGGCAAGGATTCCGAGTTCATCGGCTATGAGCACATCGCGGCCGAGCACGTCTCGATCATGGCCTGGCGTCCGTTCGATGAGGACGTCGAGCTGCTGCTCGACCGAACGCCGTGCTATCCCGAATCCGGCGGCCAGGTCACGGACAAGGGCCATATCGATGGTGGGGGCGCGACGGCCGGGCTCGTGATGGTGTACCGCGAAGGCGAGCACATCGTGCATCGCGTCAACACCGCGGTCGGGGATCGCACCATGCTGCTCGCGGCCGGAGCCAAGGGCGAGTGTCGCGCGATCGTGGATGCCGAGTCGCGCCGTTCGACCGAACGGCATCACACGGCCACGCATCTGCTGCACGCAGCACTGCGCTCGGTGCTCGGCGATCACGTACATCAGGCGGGCTCGCTCGTCGCCCCGGATCGACTGCGCTTCGATTACTCGCACTTCGAGTCGCCCACCCCGTTGCAGACCGCGATCGTGGAGCAGCGCGTCAATGACTGGATCCTCGCCAACGTCGGAGTGACGTCACGCGAGATGCCGATCGCCGAAGCCAAGGCGATGGGGGCGATGGCGCTGTTCGGTGAGAAGTACGGCGAACGGGTGCGCATGGTCACGGTCGAGGGTGTGCCGCCGGGCCCGGATGGCGTGTCGGCGGAGGCCATCGAGCCGTCTCGCGAACTGTGCGGCGGAACGCACGTGCGGCGTACCGGGGACATCGGATTGTTCGTCCTGACCGAGGAGAACGCCGTCGCCAGCGGCGTGCGACGGATCGAGGCGCTGTGCGGCCCGGTCGCGCGTACTTGGTTGCTCGATTCACACGGCACGCTCAGCGGCATCATGGATTCGCTGCAATCACCCATCCACAAGGTCATGGAAGCGGTGCACAAGCTGCAGGCCGAGGTCGTCACCCTGCGCAAGGCGGTGGCGGCGTCCGCCAAGCTCGGGCTCGAAGCGCAGTTCGCCCAACTGGCCACGACCGCGACACAGGAGGCCAACGGCCGCTGGATCGTGGCCCGGCTCGAGACCGATGGCGAGACCAACGCGATCCGCGACGCGGCCGACAAGCTGCGCGGCGCGCTCGGGCGAGGCGCGGCCGTGCTGGCGGTCGTCAACGAGGAGAAGCTGACGTTCCTGGCTGCGGTGAGCGACGACCTGGTGGCCGAGAAGAAGTTGCGCGCCGATGAACTCGTGCGTGCGGTGGCCATGGTCACGGGCGGCTCGGGAGGCGGCAAGCCGCACCTGTCGCTGGCCGGCGGCCGGGACATGGGCAAGCTCGACGAAGCGCTCGATCTGGCGCGCGCGAGACTGCGCGCGGCGCTGTCGTGACCGGCCTGTGCGGGCGCATACATCGCCGGAGCAGTGCGCGGATCGTGCGTACCGCGGCGCCGGTATGAGCTGGCGTCAGATCATCGGGATGAGCATCATGGGGGTGTTCATCATCGTCGCTTTCCTGTGGTACATGAGGAACAAACATTGAAGGCGCTCGTCCTTGCAGGCGGCCGCGGCACGCGGCTCCGCCCCATCACGCACACCCGGGCCAAGCAGCTGGTGCCCGTGGCGAACAAGCCGGTGCTGTACTACGGGCTCGAGGCCATCGCAGCGGCCGGAATCCGCGAAGTCGGCATCGTCGTCAGCGATCCGCGCGAGCTGCTGCTGCCCGACCACCGCACGGGCGAGATGGTGACGACGCTCGTCAACTCGCAGGCCGAGATCCGCGCCGCCGTGGGTGACGGCCGCCAATTCGGATTGCGCGTCACCTACATCGAGCAGGAGGCTCCGCTCGGACTGGCGCATGCGGTCAAGATCTCCGAGGAGTTCATGGCGGGCGATTCGTTCGTCATGTACCTGGGAGACAACCTCATCAAGGACGGCATCGTGCCGTTCGTGCAGGAGTTCGAGCGCGAGAAACCCGAGGCGCAGATCCTGCTCGCGAAGGTCGCGCGGCCGTGGGAGTTCGGCGTCGCCGAACTCGAGGGCGAGCGCGTGGTGCGCCTGGAAGAGAAACCCAAGCAGCCGCGCAGCGATCTGGCGCTGGTGGGTGTCTACCTGTTCACCAAGACGATCTTCGACGCGGTGCGCGCCATCAAGCCCTCGCCACGTGGCGAACTCGAGATCACGGACGCGATCCAGTACTTGATCAGCACCGACCGGAACGTGCGCTCGCACGTCATCCACGGCTGGTGGAAGGACACCGGTCGTGTCGAGGACCTGCTCGAGGCCAATCGCATCGTGCTCGCCGATCTGGAGACGCACATCGAAGGAACAGTCGACGCCGCGACCGCCATCGAGGGGCCGGTGCACATCGGGCCCGGAAGCACGGTGGAGCGTTCGCGTCTGCGCGGACCGCTGGTCATCGGTGCGAATGTGCACATCACCGATGCCTACATCGGGCCGTTCAGTGCGATCGCCGACGGTGTTCGCATCGAGAAGTGCGAACTCGAGCACTCGATCATCCTGGACAACAGCACGCTGCGCGACATCCGCGGCCGCATCGAATCCAGCCTGGTCGGACGAGACGTCGTGGTGACCGCGAGCGACGTGCGCCCGAGCGCGCACCGGCTCATGCTCGGCGACTCGAGCCGCGTGGAGCTGGCGTGAGCGTGCGTGCGGCTGCCCGCGCCGATTTCCGGCGCATGACACTCGGAGTGGTTGCGGCATGAAGGTGCTGGTCACGGGCGCGGGCGGGATGCTCGCACAGGCGGTGGTGCCGGCGCTCGAACGGGCCGGGCACACGGTCGTGCCGTTCACGCACACCGCGCTGGACGTCACCGACCTCGCCGACATGCGGCGCACGGTTCAATTCTCCAAGCCGGACTGGGTCTGCCATCTGGCTGCCTACACGAATGTCGATGGCTGTGAGACCGAGGTCGAGCGCGCATTCGCCGTGAACGGGCTGGGCGCTCGCAATGCCGCTCAGGCCGCGCATGAGGCCGGCGCGGCGATATTGGCACTCTCGACCGACTACGTGTTCCCCGGCACCGAATCGTCGCCGCGCCGCGAGCACGATGCCATCGGCCCGGCTTCGGTGTACGGACGCAGCAAGTGGGCGGGCGAGCAAGGTGTGCGTGAGACGAATCCGCGCCACGCCATCGTTCGGACGGCATGGCTATACGGTCGCGGCGGCCGGAACTTCGTCGACACGATCCGCACCCGGGCGCTGGCGGGTGAACCGCTGGCGGTGGTCGAGGACCAGCACGGTGCGCCGACCTGGACCGAGGACCTGGCCGGAGCGCTGCTCGGTGTCATGGACGCACGTGCGTTCGGGACGCTGCACGCCACGAACGGCGGGGAATGCACGTGGTACGAGTTCGCGGTCGAGATCTGCCGGCTCACCGGCGCGGGCATCGAGGTCGCGCGCCAGTCGAGCGCGGCGCTGGCGCGTCCGGCACCGCGTCCGGAGTGGTCCGTGCTGCATATTGGTTCACTTGAGCGCGTGCTCGGTCGCCCGATGCCGCACTGGCGCGACGCGCTCGAACGTTATCTGGCGCAGCCGGTCCCGGCGCGCGCATCGTGATGGACCCGACGTGATGGACTCGAAAGGAACTGCCATGCTGTCTCGCCGCAAGCCGTCCGCCAGCCTGAACCCGCTCGAAGCCCAGGCCCGCATCGCACTTCGCGACACGGTGCGGACGCTGTCCCGCGTCGAGCGCGACAACGCCGTTGCCGTGGCCGCCGCCGCCGAACTACTGGTGGCCTGTTTCCGGGATGGCTGCACGGTGTTCTTCTGCGGGAACGGCGGGAGTGCCGCCGACGCACAGCATCTGGCGGCGGAGTTCTCGGGGCGCTATCTGGTCGATCGCCCCGGACTGCCGGCGATCGCGCTGACGGCGAACTCGTCGGCGGTCACTGCGATCGGCAACGACTATGGCTACGACGAGGTGTTCTCGCGTCAGCTCGAGGGTATCGGCAAACCGGGTGACGTGCTGGTGGCGATCACCACGAGCGGGCGCTCGGAAAGCGTCCGCAACGCGGTCCGCGCCGCCCACGCGCTCGAGATGCAGGTCATCGGCATGACCGGGGCCAAAGGCAGCGAGTTCGCGGCCATGTGCGACGTGGCGTTGGTGACGCCGTCGAGTGTGACGCCCAACATCCAGGAAGGCCATATCGCCATGGGACACGCGTTCTGCCTGTTGGTCGAGCGCGTGCTGTTCCCCGGCGCTGCGCCAGGGCAGGGGCCGCTCCTGGCGGCGGTCGTGGAGGCCGAGGCGGATTCGGATGATGTGGATCTGGCTGACGAAGCAGCACCGGTGAGCCATGCCGTGAGAAAACCGGCGCCCAAGCGAGTGGCGAAGCAAGCCCCCGTACGGGTCGTGAAGCCGGCTGCCAAGCGGACAGCAAAGCCACCCGCGTCGCGGTCCAAGCCCGGGGCCAAGCTCGGCTCCAAGCCCGGGTCCAAACTCGTACGAGGTCGCGCTTGATCGGGGCACTCGTCCAAGCCCTTCGTCCCAAGCAGTGGACGAAGAACCTGCTGGTGTTCGCAGGCGTGGTGTTCGCGCAGCAGGCGGGGCGCACCGAACTGCTGTTGCGCGCCGGCGCTGGATTCCTGGCGTTCTCGCTTCTGGCCGGCACCGTGTACATGGTCAACGACCTGCGCGACCTCGAAGCCGACCGGTTGCATCCCCGGAAGCGCTTCCGCCCCATCGCCGCGGGAAAGCTGCCCGTGGGGGTGGCGTGGGCCGCCGTACCGTTCCTGCTCCTCGCGGTCGGCAGCATCGCGGCGTGGCTCGGGCTGGGATTCACGGTGGTGCTCGCGACCTACCTCATCAGCAACCTGGCTTACAGCTTCGGCCTCAAGCATCACGTCATCCTCGACGTCTTCCTGATCGCACTGGGCTTCGTGTTGCGCGCGGTCGCGGGAGTCGAACTGCTCAAGCCGGTCGCCCCGCTCACGCAGATCTCGCCCTGGTTGCTGGTGTGTACGTTCTTCGGCGCGCTGTTTCTGGGTGTGTCCAAGCGCAGCCGTGAGCTCACCAACGCCGGCGCGGGCGCGTCCAACCAGCGCGCCGTATTGGCGGCGTACTCGCCCGAGCTGCTCGACCGCATGCTCACCATCAGCGCGGCCAGCACGCTGATGTCCTATGCGCTTTACACCATCTGGCCTGCGACGGTGTCCAAGTTCCACACCGAGGCGTTGATCGTCACGGTACCGGTCGTGGCGTACGGCGTGTTCCGTTATCTGCACCTGGTCAAGGTGTCCGAGACGAGTGAGGATCCCTCGCAGGTGTTGCTCACGGACCGGCCGATCCAGGCGACGGTTGCGCTGTTCCTGGCGCTCGCCATCTGGATCCTGTACCGCGCGCAGTGAGTCTCCCGCGGACTGCACCGCGCCGTCGCGCGGGCGCGTCGAGCGACGGGATGCGTGCCGCTCGGTCCAAGCGCGTCACCGCCACGGGGCGCGGCGCGAGCCCGCCCACAAGTGTCACCGTGCAAGCCCACGCCAAGCTCAACCTGGGACTGGCGGTCGGCCCGCGGCGCGACGATGGATTCCACGATCTCGTCACGGTGTTCCAGTCGGTGTCGCTCGCCGACACGCTGATCGCGGAGCGCCGCGTGCGCGGTTTCTCGCTGCGAGTGCGTCATGAGAGCGCGGCGGTCCATGGCCGGCATGATGTCCAGGCCCAGCGCATCGTGCGCGCGGACGCCAGCAATCTCGTCCTGCGCGCCGCCCGACTTGTCGCCTCGGGGCTCGGCCTGCCGGGAGGCGCGCGCTTCACGCTCGTCAAGCGCATCCCCGCGCAAGCCGGCATGGGTGGCGGCAGCTCCGATGCCGCTGCTGCGATCGTGGCGCTCTGTGCCCTGCATGGTCACCGGCTGACGCGCACGGAGCGGGTCCGATATGGGTTGCAACTCGGATCTGATGTTCCGTTCGCATTATCCGGCGGGACCATGCTCGGTACTGGGCGAGGGGAAATTCTTTCCCGTCTGCGCCTCGAGGCCCCATTTCGCGCCATCATCGCGATGCCGAAGTGGCGTATCTCGACTGCGGAGGCGTTTCGCAGGCACGACGCGGACAGAAAGCACTTGACACTTTGGAAACACCACCTCAGATTTGCCATGAGCGTTGGGCGGCAGCGGGTTGAAGCGCTGAGCCTGATGCGGCAAGGCAATCGATTCGAACAGTTGCTGGGTCACCGTCGGTATGAATTCGCATCGCTGTGCGATCGCTTGCGCGCAGCCGGACTCCTGCAGCCACGCCTGACCGGGAGTGGTTCAGCGGTGTTCGCGATCATGCCTCGCGGTGGCTCGATCCGGGAGATCGCCGGTCGCTTCTCCGGGGACGAACCGCTGTACGAGGTGCGTTCCGTGGCGAAAGGCCTGCGTCTCCAACTCCACGCGTCATCCACGAGGCCAGGGACTGGGGCTCGAGGGGGCGCACCAAGCCCACGCGACGGCCAGCGATGGCGTCGCACACGAGCCAGCTGAACCTCAGGGATGGCTCCGAGGTGAACATCTCATGGTCGAGATCACCGAGGTTCGTGTATCGCTGCGGAATGACGAGAAGCTGAAGGCATTCGTCAGTATCACGCTCGATGATTCGTTCGTGATCCGCGGTCTCAAGATCATCCGGGGCAACACGGGGCTGTTCGTGGCGATGCCGAGCCGCAAGCGCCCGGACGGGCAGCATCAGGATCTCGCCCACCCGATCAATGACAGTACGCGCAAGTACCTCACCGACAAGGTCATGGCGGAATACGAGCGGGAGTTGGCGAACCCGAGCGGTCATGCCCCGGCGGCTGCCCGCAGCACCGAGGAGCACGCGACGTACTGACCTGAATCCCGCGGGGGCCCCCGCCCGCGGGTGTTTTGCAGTCTCCGTGTCCGGTTCGATTCCGGCACGCCCGGCCGCCGGACCATCCCGTCGCGGTTCTGGTGCAGCCGTCCCGAGTGCCTCGAGGCCGTAGGTCCATCAGCCATAGGCCTTTGCACGACCACCGTCGTGCCGATCCCAAGGGGGCTCGCGAAGCAGATCCAGCCCAGGCGGGCCGCGGTTCAGGGCGCGCGTATCTTCCCGTTTGACGAGGGGTTGCGCGCCCCGCTATCTTCCTCGCCGCAATTCCCCTCAAGCAGTTCTCTGGGCCAGCAGCTTTCACCCCGCGATCATTTTCGGTGACGCGGTCCGTGACGGAAACCCGTTTCGTTGGTGGGGCGTGGCCAAGCGGTAAGGCACGAGACTTTGGCTCTCGCATCCGGAGGTTCGAATCCTCCCGCCCCAGCCATATTCCAGCCGGGGCAGGCGGTGACGGCCCCGGCTGTCGCTTTTCCCAAGAGATCGTGATGCATCAGCCGGCCCCCTGAGGGTCCGGTCGCGGTTTTCGTTCATGCGCCCACGGGTGTGCGCACCGGTGGTGCCGCACTTCCTCGGTGGTTCTCCGGGAGGTCGGACTTGGATCCCTGTCGCATCTTCGCCGGTTCCGCGAGCCAGCAGCTGACACAGGCTATCTGCGAGCGCCTCAAGGTGCCCGTCGGTGACGTGGTCGTGTCGCGCTTCGAGGATGGCGAGGTCTCGGTCCGTTTCAACGAGAACATCCGCGGCAGCGACGTGTTCATCGTGCAGTCCACGAACGCGCCGGCGGACCACCTCATGGAACTGCTCGTCATGCTCGACGCCGCCAAACGCGCGTCAGCCCGGCGGGTGACGGCCGTGCTGCCGTACTTCGGCTACGCGCGCCAGGATCGCAAGGACCAGCCGCGCGCGCCCATCACCGCCAAACTGGTCGCCAACCTGATCACGGTCGCGGGCGCGGATCGCGCACTGACCATGGACTTGCACAGCGCCCAGATCCAGGGCTTCTTCGACATCCCGCTCGACCACCTGTACTCGGCCCCGGTGCTGATCGAGCACTTCTCCAAGTTGAACCTGCCGAATCTCGTCGTCGTCGCGCCGGACATCGGCAGCGTGAAGATGGCGCGGGCCTACGCCAAGCGCCTCAATGCCGACCTCGCGCTGGTCGACAAGCGCCGGCCGAAGGCCGATTCGGTCGAAGTCATGAACATCATCGGCGATGTCGAGGGCAAGAACGCGGTCATGTTCGACGACGTGGTCACCACCGCGCGCACGTTGTGCCAAGCCGCCAAGGCGATCCGCGCGCGCGGCGCCAAGGACATCTACGCCGGGGTCACGCACGGCGTGTTCTGTCCGGGGGCGTTCGAGCGCATCGCCGAGTCTCCCATCACCGAAGTCGTGGTCACGGACACGCTGCACCATGAGCCCGGGTCGCTGCCGAAGCAGATCCGCGCGCTCACCGTGGCCGGGTTGCTCGGTGAAGCGGTGCAGCGCATCCATGAAGAGCGGTCGCTGAGTTCACTTTTCGTCTAGCAGGTCGCGGTCGCGCGTCCGCGCGCGAACGGCACGGTTTTTCGTCCAGAGAGCAGTACGGGAACAGGAGGGCGTCATGTCGGTCATCCAGTTGAAGGGTTCACGCCGTGAGAGCGTGGGCAAGGGCGGTGCGCGCAAGGCACGTGCCGCAGGCCAGATCCCGGCCGTCGTGTACGGGCATGGCGAAACGCCGATGCCGGTGTCGGTCGATCTGCGCGAGTTCGAAGTCGCGCTGCGCGGCCACAAGGGTTCCAACGCCATCGTCAATCTGGCGGTCGCGGGTGCGAAGGACGTCACGGCATTGGTGCGTGACGTGCAGTACGACCCGCTGTCGCGCAAGATCGTGCATCTCGACTTCCAGCACATCTCGCTCACCGAGACGATCGAAGTCGAAGTGCCGGTGCATTTCGTGGGTGTGCCGCTCGGCGTCAAGGACGGCGGCGGTCTGCTCGAGCACTTGGTGCGCGTGCTCGAAGTCCGCTGTCTGCCCACGGCGATCCCGTCGAGCATCGACGTCGATGTCACGGCGCTCAATGTCGGCGACAACCTGCACGTGCGCGACCTCGTGGCGGCGGGCTACACCATCATCACCGATGGTGACGTGACGGTGGCTGCGGTGACGCTGCCGGCCGCGGAAGAAGCCGCGCCGGCTGTTATCGCCGGTGCGCCCGAGCCGGAAGTCGTCGGCGCCAAGGGCAAGAAGGACGCCGAGGGTGCGACGCCCGAAGCGCCCAAGGACGAGAAGAAGAAGGACAAGAAGTAGCCGGCGGTGCATCGCGTCGTGGGGTTGGGCAATCCCGGCGAGCGTTATGCCCGCACGCGTCACAACGTGGCGTGGTGGGTGCTCGACGAGTTGGCGGGACGGCACGCCGTCGCGCTTAGCGAGAACCGCACGACGGCGCATGTACGACGGTTACGCTTCAAAGACATCGAAGTCGAGCTTCTGCAGCCGCTCACGTTCATGAACCTCAGCGGACAAGCGCTGACGAATGCGCGGGAACGGGACGGAATGGAAGACGGGCTGCTGGTGGTGACGGATGACGTCTACCTGCCCCTGGGGATGCTGCGCGTACGCGCCGGCGGATCCAGCGGCGGGCACCGGGGGCTCGAGAGTATCGAGACGGCGGTGGGCAGCCTGGAGTACGCACGGTTGCGCATCGGTGTCGGCGCCGCGGAAGGATCGGCGGCGCTCAGGGAGCATGTGTTGGAGGAGTTCGCGCCGGAGGACCTGCCGGCGCTCGAAGCGGCGGTCCGCCGTGCGGCGGATTGTGTGGAGACCTGGGTGAGCGAGGGCGTCCTCGGCGCCATGAACAGGTTCAATCGCAGGGTGGACCCGGCCGCAACAACGGTCCGCCAGGAGGAATCGGAATCGTGATCACCAAGTACGAAACGGTGTACGTCCTCGAGCCGAGCTACGACGAAGTCAAGGCCGGGGAGTTCTCCGACAAGGTGTCCGGGTGGCTGACGGATCTGGGTGCCGAAGTCGTGGAAGTGCAGAAGTGGGGCAAGCGCCGGCTGGCGTATGAAGTCCGCAAGCGGCGGGACGGCGTCTACACGATGATCGTGTGGAACGGTGGCAGTGGCAACGTCAAGGAGATCGAACGCCGTCTGCGTCTCGAGGAGGACATCATGCGGGCACTGACGACCGTGCATGTTCCGCCCGAGCTGTGGCAGGGCGTGCCGGAAGGTGAAGCGGGTTCGGACGACAACGATCGCGACTAGTCGCGGTATTTCACGCCCCCGCAGGGAGGTCCTATGGCCGAACTACGGTTGCCGGAGCTCAACAAGGTCGTCCTGTCGGGGCGGCTGACGCGGGATCCGGACCGGCGGTACGCACAGGACGGCACGGCGATCACGTCGCTGCCGCTCGCGTTCCATCGGAGCTATCGCACCAAAGACGGCGCGACGGCGGAACACACGGGGTACGTGACGGTGATGTGCTATCAGCGCCTCGCCGAAGTGTGTGCGCAGTTCCTGCGCACCGGAAGCGCGGTGGTGGTGGAAGGAAGGCTGCAGATGCGGGAGTGGACGGGCGCGCGCGGGGACAAACACCAGAGTCTGGAACTCCGCGCCGAATCGGTTCACTTCCTCGAGAAGGCCGCAGTCGCCGGCAATCCCGGCGATCTGGCGTCCACCGAGGATCCAACCTCCGAGAAGGAGTAGATGACGATGGCGAAGGAACGTGAAGGCAAGGGCGTCAAGAAGAAGTACTGCAAGCTGTGTCTGGAGAAGGTGGCTTTCGTCGACTACAAGGACGAGAAGCGCCTCGGCCGCTTCGTGACCGACCGCGGCAAGATCGTGCCGCGCCGCGTTTCGGGTTCGTGCGCCATGCACCAGAAGCAGCTCACCACCGCGATCAAGCGCGCGCGAGTGCTCGCGCTGGTGCCATTCACCAGTGACTTCTATCGCTGAGACCCCACGCCCTGCACGGGGCGTGGCGGCGGTACGTGGTGTCCTGCTCGTGGCTTCACTGTCGCTCGCGGGACTGGCGACGCCGTGGCCGTGGGCGGCACTGTGGGTGACGGTCCCGCTCGCGGTGAGCGCCGCGCTGCTGCTGGCGTGGCGGTTCGGCAAGGCGGCGTTCGCGTTGCCGGCGCTGCTCGCCGTGGGGGCGGTGCTGCTGGTGGTGTTCCCGGGTTCGGGGCTCCAGTCGTGGCACCTGCTGTGGACGCCGTTGGCGGCGTGCACGGGAGTCTGGATGGGTCTGCGCGAGGAAGGTGGCGGACCGACGCTGGGCGAGCGCGCATGGATGCACGCGCCGCTGCTCGCGGCGGTGTTCGTACTGCCGGTGCTGCCGGGGCTGCATGACGCGCTCGTGCGCGTCGAGGCCCGGGCGCGCACGGAAGAGCAGCAGATGTTGCAGACACTCAAGGGGCCGGATGGTCCCGGGACATGGCGTCACGTCATGCAGGAGTCGGCGAAGATGCCCCCGGCCGACCGGGTGCAGATGCTGACGTGGTTCCTGCCCAACGTGGTGTTCCTGTGGATGGTGTTGTTGGTCGCCGCGGGCCGTTCGCTCGCAGCGCGCTCGGCCGCGTGGCGCGGCTGGCCGCCGCTGTCGCGCTCGCCGCTCATGGCGTGGCGCTTGCCGGATCTGGCGCTCGTCCCGCTGCTCGCGGGGCTGGCGCTGGCGTTGTTCGCGGGCCAGGCCTGGCGGCCGGGTGCCGCGGCACTGCTGGTGCAGTCGGTGCTGGGTTATAGTCTGCAGGGTGTTGCCGTGGCTTGGTCGGTCCTGCTCGCGCGGGGCGTCCCACCGGTATTCCTCCTGCTTGCGATGCTGTTCCTGTTCGCTTTCACCCTGCCGGTGTTCCTGCCGTCGGTGGCCCTGATCGGGCTGTCGGACGTCTGGCTCGATCACCGGCGTCTCGAGCCTTCCCCACGCGGAACGGCCTAGGAGAACCCATGGAAGTCATCCTGCTCGACGATATGAAGGGCGTCGGTGCCAAGGGCGCCACGGTCAACGTGAAGCCCGGCTATGCGCGCAACTTCCTGCTACCGCGCCGCCTCGCGATCCCCACCGGGACGAAGGCCGCGAACCTGTTCCAGGAACTCGCCCGCCAGAAGGAAGTCCAGTCCGACAAGCTCGTCGACGCCGCGAAGCTCGAGGCCAAGAAGATCGACGGACTCCAGGTCAACATCACGGCTCAGGCGAACGAGGAAGACACGCTGTTCGGGTCGATCACGAACGCCGATGTCGCCGACGCGCTGAAGGCCGCAGGGCACGAAGTCGATCGTCGCCACATCGAGGTGCCGGATCACATCAAGACGCTCGGCAACTACGATGTCGTGGTGAAGTTCTATGGCGGCGTCACGGCGACCGTCAAGGTCTGGGTGGTGCGCGCATGAAGGCGGCCCGGCTCCTCGCAGTGACGCTGACCGTCGCGGCGCTGGCGGCTGGTGCCGTCTCGGCGGCTCCCAAGTCGGCGAAGTCCAAGCAGGCCGCTGCCGCTAGCGAAGCGATGAGTTCCGTTAGCGACTCCGACGCCGTGCTGGTGCGCATCGGGTCGGGGGCTTCCTCCGAAGTCATCACCCCGCGCATGCTGGCGGTGCGGCTGCAGGAGCTGCCCGAGCAGTACCGTGCGCAGTATTCGTCTCCCGAAGGCCGCAAGCAGCTGCTCGACCGGCTCGTCGAGGAGAAGATCTGGCTGCGCGACGCCGAGGCGAACGGTGTGACCAAGCGTCCCGACCTGCTGGTGCAGATCGAGTCGCAGAAGCGCGACCTGCTCATCCGCACGTGGGTGAACGAGGTCATGGCCAAGAACCCCGCGCCCAGCGACTCCGAGGCCACGGTCTATTACCGTGAACACATGGACGAGTGGAAGACGCCAGCGAATGTCACCCTGCGTCACGTCCAGCTGAAGACCGAGGCCGAAGCCAAGAAGGTGCTTGCTCTCACGAAGCTCAAGGGTGCGGACTGGGACAAGCTCGTGAAGCAGTTCTCGGCCGACACGCTGACACGCAGCGCCGGCGGTGCACTGGGCACGGCGACCAAGGAGGGTGGTTTCGCCGGCATCGGTGTGCAGCCCGCTCTGGCGGAGTCGGCGATGGCGCTCGGTTCGGGCAAGATCGGCGGACCGTTCAAGACCGACAAGGGCTGGCACGTCCTCAAGGTCGAGAACGTGCGCGCCGAAACTGTTCGCGACTTCGATCAGGTGCGCAGCTTCATCGTGCGCCAGATGCAGCAGGAACGCACCCAGCGCTTCTACAAGGAACAACTCGACCGCATGAAGTCGGACTTCAAGGTCGTGCCGGACTCCGGGCGCGTGAACCGGTGGATGTCGGCCAAGAAGACGGCGCGCGAGATGTTCCAGGAGGCGCAGGGCGTCGCCGATGCGGCGCAGCGCATCGAGCAGTACCGCAAGATCGTCGACCAGTACCCCGAGGCGGACGTCACGCCGCAGGCGCTGTTCATGGTCGGCTTCATCCATTCGGAGGAGTTGAAGGACTTCGACGGCGCCGAGCGCGTGTTCCGCGAGCTGTTGCAGAAGTACCCGAAGTCCGAGCTCGCGACCTCGGCTCAGTGGATGGTCGATCACATGCGTACCGACGAAGTGCCCGAGTTCATGAACCCCGACAGCACGGCTGCGAAGAAAGCGGCCGCGAAGGGTGGCGGCGGCAAGCCGTGAAAGTCATCGAGGCGCGCGTCCATGGACTGGGGACCGAGCCCAAGACCCAGCAGCACGTCGTGATCCTGCGGGAACTGGACGGCACGCGCGTGCTGCCCATCTTCGTGGGGCCGTGCGAGGCACAGGCCATCGCGCGGCTCGTGAAGCGCGAGTCGTTCCCGCGGCCGCTGACGCACGACCTGCTGGCACTCGTGGTCGAAGGACTGCGCGCCAAGATCACGCGCGTCACCATCACCAGTCTGCGCGAGGGGACCTACTTCGCCACGCTGCTGCTGGAACGTGGTCAGGAGGTGCTGTCCATTGACGCGCGTCCGAGCGATTCGATCGCGGTGGCACTGCGCGCCGAAGCACCGTTGTTCGTGAACGAAGACCTGCTGCAGGAACCCCCTGAGCAGCCCGCTCTCCGAGACGACGGTGATGACGAACCCGGCCCGCCTTCCGAAGCGCCGGACTCCCCGATGACCGAGGCCCAGAAGGCCGAACAGTTGCGTCGCTTCCTCGAGAATCTCGATCCCGAGGACTTCGGCAAGTTCTCGATGTGATGCACGCCGACCGCGCTGCACGGAGCGTCCGGGATAGGTCGTGGCCGCGAGCCGCGCATGCAACGCCGGCCATGAGTTCTCCTGCGCTCGGACGCCGCGCCGCGCCCGCGTCCATCGCACTGCTGCTGCTCGTGCTCGCTCCCGCAGTGCATGCCGCGACCATGCGCTTCGCCACGCCCGGTAATCGCCCGCAGGCGGATGCCTTGGTGCGAGCCGGGTCGTCGGCCGCGCGTGACCGGGCGTTGTCGGCTTGGGCGCGCAAGGCTCCTGCCAACGACGTGGTGTGGGTGCTACGGCATTCGTCGCAGGAGATGGGAACCGCGGAACTGCCCGTGCTGGAGGCGGCACTGGCCGCCCTGCCCGCCGCCCGCAGCGAACTGCGCCAGCGCTGGCTCGCGCGTCAGGCGGCGATCGCACCGCGCATGCTGCGGCGCGGTCAGCCACTGCTGCCCGACCTGCGCGGCTTGCGGCCCTACGCCAGCGTGTTCCGCGTTGCGGTGTTGCTGCCGGACGACGGGGAGTACGCCGGCTATGGCTACATGCTGCGCGCCGCGATCGCCGATGGGTTGGCGTTCGGCCGCAGTGCTTCCGCACCCACGATTGCGATCGATTCGCTCGGCACCGGGGACAGCGATGGCGAACGTGTGGCCTCGGCATTCGAGCAGGCCGTCGCGGCGAGCGACATCATGGTGGGCGAGCTGCTCAGTGCCCCGACCCGGGCCCTGGCGACCGCGGCGAGGAGTTCGGGCATCGTGTTGATCTCGCCCACAGCGACCGACGAACGCATCGGCGCGATCGGCCCGCGAGTATTCCAGATCGGACCGGGCACCGAGGCCCGTGCCCGCGCGCTCGCCGACGCGGTCCTGGGCCGTGAAGCGCACACGCTGGCCATCGCGGGCAACGCCGCGGGCATTCGCGGAGCGTTCGCGAATGCGTTCGTGCGCGAAGCCGAGGCGCGCGGCGGCAAGGTCGTGCGCCGGAACGTGGCGGCGGCCGATGCGGGCAGCGCGGCCAACCTGGCGGCCTCGCTCAAGGCCTCGGGGGCGGACGTGGTGTTCTGGGATGGTGGCACGCGTGAAGCTGAGGCACTGGTGCGTGCGCTCGCCGCCAACGGTGCCTCGCTGCGACTGTGCGGCGGTCCGAACCTGGCGCCCGAAGGTTTCCGCTCCAGCGCACGGCCACTGCTCGAGGGGGTGACCTGGGTCGAGGACATGTGGCGTGCCAGCGATCCGGTCCGCAGCCGGCTCGATTCCCTGGCCACGCGAACGGGAACGCGTGCGGGCTCGTTGTGGCTGCGCGGCTGGCTCGTCGGCCGGCGCATCGCTGGTGCCATCGACGAGGGCGCACGCACCAGCGGTGAGGTGGCCGCCGCCCTGCGAGCCAGAGACTCGACCATGGCCGCGAACGGCTACCTCGACCTGACTCGCGAAGGCGTGACGCTGCCGGTGTACACCGTGCGCAGCGGGCGGGCGGTGGTCGCGGAGCGCACGAGCGGCGAGTAGCCCGGGTCGCACCGCCACGGCTCAATACAGCGTGAACGCGATCCGGTAGGCGGCCCACACCCGCCGCGCTTCGTCACGCACACGGTACGGCCGGTAGCGGCACTCCAGAATTGCCTTGGCTGCGGCGGACTCGAGCAGCGGCTGACGCGAGCCGCCGACGACCTGCACCTGCAACACGGAGCCCGTGGAGTCGACCAGTGCCACCAACTCGACCGTGCCCTCGATGTTGTTCTCCCTCGCCTCGTTCGGGTACTCGGGACGCACGAGTCGTTCGATGATGAGGTCCTCGGAGCGCACGACCGGACCCTCGAGTCTCAGCATGCGGGCCTTGGCGAGCAGGTCGTAGTCGCCGCTGCCTTCGCCCAGAGGCTTCTCGGCGACCGGAGTGGCCGTCGGGTCGGACTTGTGATGCGCCGGCTTGCGCCCGCCCTTGCGTGACTCGGCCGTGAGGTAGCTGATCGCGTAGTAGCCCGGGGCCTCCCGTTCGGCCAGCTCCTCGAGCCGGATGCGGTCGACCCACTGCTGGGGGCCTTCGAAGCCGAAGCGCTTGGGATCGCCGAGGTCGGCTTCGCTCAATCGGCGCCCCGCGAACGCGATTGTCAGTCCGAAGATCGCCGAGACAGCGAGCAGCGCCCAAGCCACGCGTCGCTGCTGGGCGGTGCGTTCGCGGAAGTAGCTCTCGATGCCGTGCGACAGCGGATGGGACATGTCGGCGTGGGCCCCGTGCGAGGGACGCTGCAGCGTGGCCCGTTCGGTCAGCGCGGCGACTGCAATACGCGCCCGTGCTCCGAGTCTAGCAGAACGGCACGCAACGGCGCGCGCGGATCCTCGACCAGCACTTCGATCGGACCCGGTTCGGTGCGCGCGAAGCGCACTTGCCCGCTGGCGTCACTCTGCAGCACGAGCGCGGCCCCGAAGCGCACCGGCGCGCCGGCGACCGGCACGCCAGCGGCATCGAGTACCGTCAGCGAGTCGACGGGCCATGCGGCGTCGGCCGCCAGGTCGCGCGCGAGCGCCAACCAGAGCGCGTACGCCTCGGCGCGCAGCCGGCCGGGGGCGAGTAGCGCGCTCTCGCTGCTGTCGGAGCGCGCCGCACTCACATACAGCGCCACGGCACTGACCTGCGCGAGCGGATACTTGGCGGAGTCGCCCTGGCGCACGTTGGGCAGACGGAGATCACCGAGTGCGCGTGCGGTCTGAGCCGCCCAGCGCTTGCCACCACCGCTGCTGAAGTAATAACCCGCGAGCGGTGGCGTGTTGGCGTGGCCGATGCGCAGGAAGCGCTCGGCGCGAAAGCGCTCCGCGGTCTGCACGCGTTCGAGTTCGCTCACGGCGTGATCGCCGTCGCGCGTCAGCACGACTTCGGCGCCGGACGCGGCCAGCATGCCGGCCAGCGCGCGTGCAACCTCGAGGTTGAAGGCCGAGCCACGCGAGCCGCCGGGTGCGCTGCCTCCGGCGTCGTCGCCGCCGGCTTCGGGGTCGATGCAGACGCGCCGGCCGTGCAACGCGCCATTCGCCACCGCCACGAAGCGCGGCGGCCACAGCGTGTCGGCATCGTGGCGGCGGAAACCGGCGAGCTGCGGCGTGAGTGAAGGTTCGCCGGAGCGCACGGGCAGTGCGACGAAGCCGTTGCGGTCGAGCCAGGCCGGGCGTTGCGCCACCGGCAGAGCGAGCGGCGTGCCCTCGGGCATGCGCTGTGCGAACGCAGAGCGCGTGGCGGCGGTCTGGCGTGCGAGCGGCAATCGCGCGGCCGCCACTTTCGCGGATGCCGGCACGAGCCGCGCGACCAGTGTGGCGCGCGCTGCGAGCTTTGCACTCGTGGTGCGGGCGCGGCGTAGGTAGGCGAACGCCTCGCCCTCGGCAGCGGTGACCGTGGTCTCGGCCGGCACGAACACGCCGCGCGGCTCGCTGCTGATTCGCACACGGACACTGTCGGGCAGCGGCAGGCCGTCGGCGTCGAGCACGCGAACGCGTGCGGCGAAAGTGCCGCGGGACAGAGCGAGTGGCGAGCCGGCGAGTGACAGTGTGAGACGAGCCGCAGGCTTCTTGAGTGTGAAACTGAGCTTGCGCGCGCGCGCCGCGCCCTCGGTCGCGAGCCGGGCCGAGAAACTGGCCTCGTGCCGGCCGGCGGCGAGGGGTTGCGATGGCTGCCACTCGATGCGCCCCGCACTGACGGTGAACGGCACGTCGCGCCCGTCGATGCGCAGCGTCGCGGCGTCGAACGCGCCGGTGACGCGGCCGACCAGTCGCGGCATGGAACTGAACAGCGTGTCCGCGCGGCCCGCGGCATCGAGCGCATCGAAACGCTCCAGCCGAGGCGTGCGGCGCGCGAAATATCGGGCGATGCCCAGATACAAGATCTCGGCTTCGAGTTTCTGGCCCGCCGGGTCGCGCAGACGGGCTTCGGTGGGCGGGTAGGTGAGGTAACTGGCCTCCGACAACAGTGCCGGGGCTTCGGAGTTCCGCACCACGAAGAAGTTGCCCGGGATCATCTTGTTGGTCTCGATCCCGAGATTGCGCGTCATCGAGCGGAAGACGTCCTGCGCCACATCATAGGCGGCACCTTCGTCGCCGAGTTGGTAGTAGGTCTGCGATTCATTGACGTCATGCAACCCGCCCGGGTCGGCGTTGTGATGGATGCTCACGAACAGGTCGGGCGCGAACGCGTTGGCGATGCGCACGCGCTCGGCGAGGTCCGAGCGAAGCGACGAGTCTGCGGGCGTCAGGTAATCGCGATCGGTGGTGCGTGTCATCTGCACCTGCGCGCCTGCGGCGAGCAACAGGTCGCGCAGCGCCAGACCGACGCCGAGGTTCACTTCCTTCTCGGTCAGCCCCTTCACGCCCTGCGTGCCCGGGAACACGCCGCCGTGGCCGGGGTCCAGCACGATGCGCTTGCCGCGCAGCACCGCGGCGTCGACCGAGTCGAGCGAGTCGCGGCGGCCGTCATAGCCCGCACGGGGGCCGACTCTAAGCGCCGGGGCGACCGGTTGGCCGGGCACGGGGGCCGGTCGGGGCGGCGTTCCCGCGGTCGGGGCACAGCCGGAGGCGAGCAGGGCGGCCAGCAGCGTGAGCGTTGCGGCGATGGGAAGGCCGGCGAACGCCGCTGTTCGGGTGCCCGAAGCGGTTCCGGAGAGCCGGCGCATCCTTGCGTCCGAGTTTCTCATGGGACCGACCGTAGCACCCGCGCAAATCCCACGGCAACCGCCCCTTGCGGCTGGTCGTGCCGGCGTGCTACCTGTCAGCGTTCTTCCCGGTCCATCCACGGGTCAGGTCTCGCACGATCCGGCCCTGCAGCTGTGCGCGGCAGCCATGCCGCGGCAGCCTGAGGCACACACTCCCACGAGGGGGCTGTCATGAAGGTTCGCCACGGACTGATGCTCGTCGTTGCTGCCATGAGCGCCCTGACCTTGGCTGCGGGTTGCGGCGGTGGCGCCGGCGGCAAGGACGAGCTGGTGATCGGCGTATACGGTTCGCTGACCGGCGGCGATGCCACATTCGGCGAATCGACCAAGATGGGTGTGGAGCTGGCGGTCAAGCAGCTCGTCGATGCGAAAGCCGGCAAGATCGGCGGACTGCCGGTGCGCACCGTGGTCGAGGACGATCAGGGCAAGGCCGAGGAGGCCGCCACGGTCGTGCAGAAGCTCATCAACCAGGACCAGGTGATCACGGTCATCGGCGAAGTGGCGTCGTCGCGTTCGCTTGCGGCTGCGCCCATCTGCCAGGCGGCTGGCGTGCCGATGATCACGCCGTCGTCCACGAACCCCAAGGTCACGGAAGTCGGTGAGTTCATCTCGCGCATGTGCTTCATCGACCCGTTCCAGGGCACGGTGATGGCCAAGTTCGCGTCGTCGAACCTGGGCGTGAAGAAGGTCGCGATCCTGAAGGACGTGAAGAGCGACTACTCGGTCGGTCTGGCACAGTTCTTCAGCGAGGCGTTCAAGGCCGCGGGCGGGACGATCGTGGCCGAGCAGGCGTACACGGCCGGGGACCAGGACTTCAGCGCCCAGCTCACGGCGCTCAAAGCGAAGTCGCCCGACGCCATCTTCCTGCCGGGCTATTACACCGAGGTCGGCCTGATCGCGCGCAAGGCGCGTGAACTCGGGCTCACCTGTCCGATCCTGGGCGGCGACGGCTGGGAGAGCGAGCAGCTGATCGAGATCGGCGGCGATGCGCTGAATGGTGCGTATTACTCGAACCACTTCGCGGTCGACAATCCGGAGCCGAAGCTGCAGGCGTTCTTGAAGGACTTCAAGGCGCTGCACGGCAAGGAGCCCGACGCCATCGGCGGCCTGGCGTATGACGCCGCCAACGTGCTGTTCGGCTGCTTGGAGAAGCTGGCGACGGACGAACCGGCGGTGTTCAAGGCGCTCGGATCGGCGAAGGCCGGGACGCCGGAGCGCAAGGAAGCCCAGAAGAAGCTGGCCGCGCTGATCGCCGCGACCAAGGACTACGCGGGTGTGACGGGTGTGATCACGCTCGATGAGAACCGCAATGCCAGCAAGCCGGCCGTGGTGCTCGAGATCAAGGGTGGCAAGAAGGTCTTCAACACGTCGATCAACCCGTAAGAAGACGAGGGCTTGGCGGGCCGCGGGACAGTCTCCCGCGGCCCGTCGCCACGCATGAGCGAGTTCCTCCAGCAGTTGGTCAATGGCGTGACGTGGGGCAGCGTGTACGCGCTCATCGCGCTCGGCTACACGATGGTCTACGGCATCCTGCGGCTCATCAACTTCGCGCACGGTGACGTGTACATGCTCGGCGCGTTCGTCGGCCTTTATGCGTCGCGCTGGTTCCATGCCGGCCAGGACCCGAGCCCGCTGAAGGCCCTGCTCGTGCTGGTGACGAGCATGGTGATCTGCGCGTTCTTGGGGATGATCATCGAACGTCTGGCCTACAAGCCGGTGCGCAAGTCGCCGCGGCTGTCGGCGCTCATCACCGCCATCGGTGTGTCGTTGCTGCTCGAGAACGGCAGCGTGCTGCTGTTCGGGGCCAGTCCGCGCTTCTTCCCGCAGATCGTCGCACAGAGGAACATCCAGCTCGGCATGGGCGTGGTGCTGTCGAATCAGCAGTTGATCGTGCTCACGGTGTCGCTGGTGCTGATGCTGGCGCTGCGCTGGCTGGTGCTGTCCACCAAGGTGGGCAAGGCCATGCAGGCGGTATCGCACAATCACATGGCCGCCTCGCTCATGGGCATCTCGGTCGACCGCATCATCACGTTCACGTTCATGATCGGTTCGGCGCTGGCTGCTGCCGCAGGCGTGCTGGTGGCGCTGCAATCGCCCAAGATCGAGCCCTACATGGGCATCCTGCCGGGCTTGAAGGCGTTCGTCGCCGCAGTGCTCGGAGGCATCGGCAACATCCCGGGCGCGGTCGTCGGCGGGCTGGTGATGGGCATCGCCGAAGTGCTGGTGACGGGCTACCTGTCGCCCACCTACCGCGACGCGATCGCGTTCGTGCTGCTGATCATCATCCTGCTCGTGCGCCCGGCCGGGATCTTCGGCAAGGCCGTGGCGGAGAAGGTATGAAGCGCGGCTCGGGGCGCATCATAGGGCCACTGCTCACGATCCTGGCGCTGGTCGCGCTCAATGTGCTGTTGCCGCGCGTCGTGAACCCGTATCACTTCCAAGTGCTGATGTTGATCGGCATCAACATCGTGCTGGCGGTGTCGCTGAACCTGGTGAATGGCTTCACCGGACAGTTCTCGATCGGGCATGCCGGCTTCATGGCGGTAGGCGCTTATGCTTCGGCGATGTTCACGCTCAAGCTCGGCCAGCCGATGGTCGCCTCGATGCACGGCGTGCCGCTGCCGGTCGCCCAGGGCATCGCGCTGCTATTGGCGCTGGTTGCGGGCGGGCTACTGGCCGCCGCCGCGGGCTGGTTGGTCGGCCTGCCGAGCCTGCGGTTGCGGGGCGACTACCTGGCGATCGTCACGCTCGGCTTCGGCGAGATCATCCGCGTGGTGATCCTGAACGTCGACGTCATCGGCGGAGCGCGCGGCCTGCCCGGCATCCCGGCCTACGCCACGTTCTTCTGGGTGTTCGGTGCTGTCATCGTGGTCATCACGCTGGCGCACAACCTCGCGCACTCGACGCACGGGCGCGCGCTGTTCGCGATCCGCGACGACGAAGTGGCGGCCGAGGCGCTGGGCGTGGACACCACGCAGTACAAAGTGCTGGCGTTCGTGCTCGGCGCCTTCTTCGCGGGAGTGGCCGGCGGCCTGTTCGCGCACTTCCTGAGCTACCTGAACCCGAGCTCGTTCACGTTCTTGAAGAGTATCGAGGTCATCGCCATGGTCGTGCTGGGCGGCATGGGCTCGATCAGCGGTTCGGTGATCGCGGCCATCGTGCTGACGCTGATGCCCGAAGTGCTGCGCTCGCTGAAGGACTACCGCATGGTGATCTACTCGCTCATGCTGATCGTGCTCATGATCACGCGCCCGCAGGGCCTGATGGGCACGCGCGAGCTGTCGCTGTCGTGGCTGACGGCCAAGCGCGGCGCTGCGAAGGTGGGCTCATGAGCGGCGCGAAGGTGATCGCATGAGCGGCGCGGAGGTGGTCGCATGAGCTCGCCCGAGACGCTGCTCAACATGAGCCAGGTCACCATGCAGTTCGGCGGGCTCAAAGCCGTGTCCGACTTCTCGCTCGAGATCCGCACGGGCGAACTGGTCGGTCTGATCGGCCCCAATGGTGCCGGCAAGACGACCGTGTTCAATGTCATCACCGGCGTGTACGCGCCCACCAAGGGCAAGGTGACGTTCGAGAGCCGCCAGATCAGCGGCGTCAAGTCCAACAAGATCGCATGCGGCGGCATCACCCGCACGTTCCAGAACATCCGGCTGTTCTCGCGCCTCACCTGCCTCGACAATGTCTGCGTGGCGACGCATCCGCACCGCACCACCGGGCTGGCGTCGGCGGTGTTCCAGACGCCGGCGTTCGAGCGCGACGAGAAGTCGCTGAAGAAGCAGGCCATGGACATGCTCGAGGTGCTGGGCCTGGCGGCGTTCGCCGACCAGCCCGCGACCAGTCTGGCCTACGGCCAGCAGCGCCGGCTCGAGATCGCGCGTGCCCTGGCCGGCCGACCGCGTCTGCTATTGCTCGACGAGCCCGCCGCCGGGCTCAATCCTCAGGAGAGCGAAGAGCTGATGCGCTTGATCACCGACATCCGCAAGCGCTTCGGGCTCACCATCCTGCTGATCGAGCACGACATGAAGGTCGTCATGGGCATCTGCGAACGCATCGCGGTGCTCGACTATGGCCTGAAGATCGCCGAGGGTCTGCCGGCGGAGATCCGCGCGAATCCGAAAGTCATCGAGGCCTATCTTGGCGAGGAGATGCCCGCGTGAGCCAGCTCATCGTCGAAGGCATCGAGGTCTACTACGGCGCGGTGCACGCGCTGAAGAGCGTCTCGGTCCGTGTCGAGCAGGGCGAGATCGTCACGTTGATCGGCGCCAATGGTGCGGGCAAGACCACGTTGCTGCGCACGATCTCGGGGCTGGTGCCGTGCAAGACCGGCAAGATCGTGTTCGAGGGCAAGGACATCTGCCGCACGCCCGCGCACGAGATCGTGGCGCTGGGGCTGTCGCAGAGTCCAGAAGGCCGCATGGTGTTCGCGAACCTCTCGGTCGGGGACAACCTGGAACTGGGGGCTTACCGGCGCAAGGACAAGGCCGGCATCAAGGCCGATCAGGAACAGGTCTATCAGTTGTTCCCGCGCCTGTTGGAGCGCAGGAAGCAACTCTCGGGCACGCTGTCGGGCGGCGAACAGCAGATGCTCGCCATCGGCCGTGCGCTCATGAGCCGGCCGCGCATGCTGCTGCTGGACGAGCCGTCACTCGGCATCGCACCGCTGTTGGTGCGCGACATCTTCAAGAACATCGTCGAGATCAATAGACGTGGGACCACGGTGTTACTTGTGGAGCAGAACGCGCACATGGCCCTGAGCATCGCCAAGCGCGGCTACGTGCTCGAGACCGGCCGCGTGGTGCTGGAGGACGAGGCCGCGAAGCTGGCGGCGAACGACGAAGTGCGCGCGGCGTATCTGGGAGGCTGAGCATGTCCGAGCTGCGATCATTCGAAGGCGTTGCCGGCATGGAACTCTCTTGGGAGCGCGTCAAGGGCGGGCACGGCCAATACGCGCTGACTTCAGCGCAGGACCTGTTTGCGACGCTGCAGCGCGAGAGAGCTTCCGGCAGCCTGTTCACCGGCGCCGCCGAGGCGGGCACCTGGACGTTCAAGCGCACCGGCTTCTTCCATACGCGCATGACGGTGCGCATGGCGGGCGATGCGCAAGAGCTGGCGGAGTTCTCGCCACTCTGGAACGGCTCCGGCACTCTTGAGTTCAAGGACGGGCGTCGCTACAACTGGGCACCCGCCAGTTTCTGGAATTCTGAGTGGGTGCTTCGCGACGCGGCGGGCGCTGACCTCCTGCGACTGCGCTCGGGATTGACGACGACCAAGGGTATGCTCACCATCGAGCCGGCTGCGGCGAAGCTTGCAGAGCTGTCGCTGCTCTCGATGTTCGCGTGGTACCTGCTTTTGCTTCTGTCGGAGGATGCGGCCGTCGCGAGTACTG